>NZ_JAESLA010000001.1:0-105904 GCF_017892405.1 Staphylococcus sp. GDY8P85P
CACCACAAAAGATGAACATCCGATGTTATTCCACAATTAATCAAAGATATGTCTACGGATACCAAACTAAATCGCTTTGATTTAGTTACTAATGTAGACAAGCAACTTCAAAACAAATTTGAAACGTATTTATCTGAACACTTTCCCGATCATCAATTGTTAGCTGAAGAAAAAGATAATGATACGATTCAGCCATACGAGGGTCATTTATGGATTATGGATCCAATTGATGGTACGGCAAATTTAGTTAAGCAACAAGAAGATTATTGTATTATCATTGCATATTTCGTTGATGGGGAACCTAAACTGTCGTACATATATGATTATCCTCATGATAAATTGTACAAGGCTGTAGCGGGTAATGGGGCATATATTAATGGTTAGCCATTATTGCCACCTCGTGAATTACAATTATGTGATGCAATCATTTCTTTTGGAACACAATATATAAATGATGATACAAGTAAAGCATTATATAATGCGTCATTTAGCGTGAGAAATATTGGATCATGTGGATTAGATTCAGTCAGAGTCATTAAAGGGCAATTTGGCGCACATATGAATACAAACCCTAAACCGTGGGATATAGCAGCACAATTTTTATTTGCAAAAGAATTAAATCTGGAAATGACACAATTAAATGGCGAACCGTTAGACTTTGCTAAGAGTGGTCCTTTCATTATTAGTAACCGTGGTTGTTATAAAGCTATTTTGGCTATTTTCAATCGAGATGGTGGCTATCATATTTAACACTCATAATCGCTAGTTTAAGAAAAGTTAGTTCTTAAGACGTATAGCAAGTTAATCATTTTAATATATAATTATAATATTAATTCATAAAAAAGAATAGGAGTGGTAGGATGCGTAGAACGCATAAACGAATGAGCCTGCCCGTAAAAATAGTTACATGGTTTATAGGGATATTGTTTGTACTAGCAATTGTAGCGACAATTTTTGTGGTGGCTAGTATTTTTATCACGAGTGGTAAGATTCATAATCCATTAAATAGACAACATTCAGAATTGAGATCAAAGAATATAAGTTTATCTAACGGTGACCCATTTACCATTGCATTATTTGGTGTTGACTCAGATGCACAACGTAAAAGTCAAAATGATGGTGAAAGAAGTGACACAATCATGCTTCTTTCTATTAATCCGAAGAAACAAACAACAGAAATCGTCAGTGTGCCCCGAGATACACAAGCTGACATTGTAGGGAAAGGTACAACAGAGAAAATCAATCATGCTTATGCTTATGGTGGGCCGACGATGGCTGTTAAATCATTAGAGAAACTAATGAATGTCCCTATCGATCATTATGCGACGGTTGATATGGATGGCTTACATGATATGATTGATGCTTTAGGTGGCGTCGATGTTACGAGTAATGATACTTTCACTACGAAAGGAACAAACTTTGTAAAAGGACAATCTACACACGTAGATGGTGATACTGCAATGGCCTTTATACGTAGTCGTAAAGAAGAGGGCGCTGGTGGAGATTTCGGTCGTCAAGAACGACAACAATTGATCCTTCAAGCGATGGCTAATAAGATGACAAGTGCGTCAGCATTGACACATTTCCCATCATTAATGAATCAAATCCAGAAAAATGTAAAAACAGATTTAACGTTAAATGACATGAACGATATTAGAAAAAATTATAAAAATGCCAATGCAACAGTGAACCGTCATCAATTAGAAGGGCAAGGTGGCATTCAAGATGATGGCCTTTGGTACTTTATACCAAATGATGACTCAAAACAGAATGCTACAGATGTGTTAAATAATAACTTGTAAGCATAATGAGCGGGACAAAAGTTAAAATAAATGCGTTGTCCCACTCCTTTACTTTTGCCATTCAAGTAAACCTATACTTATAGAGGTAGGCGATCAAACTCAAAAGCGTTTGGTCCTACCTCTTTTTATATACTCTAAAAAATTAAAATATAATAAATCTTTAAAAATTAATTTTGTAATAGTGGAATGTATTATTAATATTTAATTCTTTTAAAATTGCAAAAATTTATGAAACGCTTAACATTTAATGAAATAAGTAATACAATTAATATAATTCTATGTTCAATATATGTGGGGTATTGGAATGGAATGGTTACGTCGTTAAAGTCATTTTACGGAAAATTTTAATATAGATGGGGTGGAGAGTATGCAAGAACATTTAATCGTCACGCTTGATGGCACAGATTATCTTGTAGAACCAGGAACAAGTTTGCTCGAGTTTATAAAATCTCGTGATACTTTCGTACCTTCAATTTGTTATAACGAGTCAATGGGACCAATCCAAACATGTGATACATGTATGGTCGAAATTGACGGCAAAATTGAACGTGCGTGTAGCACTGTTGTAGATCGACCTATGACAGTTAATACTCAAAATAGCGATGTGAAAGCGAGTCAAAAAGAAGCTTTAGATCGTATTTTAGAAAAACACATGTTGTATTGTACAGTATGTGATTATAACAATGGTGACTGTGAAATACATAATGCCATGGATGCATGGGGGTTAGAGGAGCAGTCATACGAATATAAGACGAAGCCATATGAAAAAGACTATGGTCCATTTTATCGATATGACCCAGATCAATGTATTCTCTGTGGTCGATGTGTCGAAGCATGTCAGGATATCGAAGTAAATGAAACCATCTCAATCGACTGGAATCGTGAACATCCTAGAGTTATCTGGGATAATGATGTTCCAATTAATGAGTCATCATGTGTATCATGTGGTCAATGTGCAACTGTTTGTCCTTGTAATGCCATGATGGAAGTTAACATGGAGGGCAATGCTGGTTATATGACAGATACTGAACCAGGTTCATTAGCAGCAATGATTGATTTAACTAAGAAAGCTGAACCAGGTGATGGTCTATTATTCGCAGTATCAGATTCTGAAGCGGAAATGCGTAAAGAACGTATTAAGAAAACGAAAACGGTTTGTACATATTGTGGCGTAGGTTGCTCATTTGATGTATGGACTAAAGATAGAGAAGTGCTTAAAGTTCAACCATCACACGATTCACCAGCAAACAAAATTGCTACATGTGTGAAAGGTAAATTCTCTTGGGGTCATATTAATTCAGACCAACGTTTAACAAAACCACTTGTGAGAAAAGACGGCGAGTTCCATGAAGTTGAATGGGATGAAGCATTGGATGTAATTGAAGCTAATTTCAAACGTATTAAAGATGAATACGGTGGCGATCACCTAGCATTTATCGCATCTTCTAAAGGAACAAATGAAGAGTCATATTTAATGCAAAAACTTTCAAGACAAGTTTTCGGTTCTAACAATGTTGATAACTGTTCAAGATATTGTCAAGCTCCAGCTACAAAAGGCCTATTTAGAACAGTTGGTCATGGTGGGGACTCAGGCTCAATTGAAGATCTAGAAAAAGCAGCAATGACAGTTTTAATCGGTACCAATACTGCTGAAGCACACCCAGTTATTGCTTCAAGAATGAAACGTGCACAAAAATTATTCGGACAAAAAATGCATGTATTCGATATTAGAAAACATGAAATGGCAGAGCGTGCGGATGCCTTCTATCAACCGAAACCTGGTACGGATTTAGTATGGCTTGGTGCGGCTACGAAATACATCATTGATCATGATTTACATGATAAAGATTTCTTAAATGAATGGGTAGATAATTATGATGAATATTACAAATCATTAGAATTATTTACGATGGATTTTGCGGAAGAAGCAACTGGTATTCCAAAAGAACAAATCATTAGTTTTGCTGAAGAGGCTGCAAAAGCTGAATCAATGTCAATTTGTTGGGCAATGGGTGTTACGCAACAAGATATTGGTAGTGATACAAGTACAGCCATTTCTAACTTATTACTTGTCACAGGTAACTACAGAAAACCAGGTTCAGGTGCGTATCCGTTACGTGGTCACAATAACGTACAAGGTGCAAGTGACATGGGCAGTATGCCTGACCAATTCCCAGGCTATCAAAAAGTGGCTGACGATGAAGTTAGAGCGAAATTTGAAAAAGAATATGGTGTTGCATTAAACCCAACACCTGGACGTGACAATCACCAAATGATGGAAGGTATCCATAATGGAGATATTCAATCATTATACTTATACGGTGAAGATACAGGTATTGTAGATTCTAATATTAATTTTGTTCAATCAGCTTTGGAAAAAGTAGACTTCCTAGTAGTTCAAGATGAATTTTTAACATTTACAGCAACTTATGCAGACGTTGTCTTACCAGCAAGTCCATCATTAGAAAAAGATGGTACGTTCACAAATACAGAACGTCGTATTCAACGTATTAACAAAGCATTACAACCATTAGGTGAGTCTAAACCAGACTGGGAAATCTTCCAATTAATTGCGCAACGTATGGGTGCGGATTGGAATTATAAACATCCAAGTGAAATCATGGATGAAATCGCGCGATTAACACCATCTTATTCAGGTGTAAGCTATGATCGATTACAAGGTTTCAACAGTCTTCAATGGCCAGTAGCACCAGACGGTACAGATGAACCAACGTTATATATGAATGGATTTAATTTTGAAAATGGTCGTGCTAAATTATTCCCATTAACATTTGATAATTTCTTTAAAGAAGACGAAGTGTATGACCTACATGTGAATAACGGTCGTTTACTTGAACATTTCCATGAAGGTAATATGACATATCAAACTGAAATGATTAAATATAAAATGCCTAATGCATTTGTTGAAATTTCACCAGAACTAGCAAAAGAACGTGATATTCATGAAGGTGCAGAACTACGATTGATTTCTGAAACTGGGGAAGCAACATTGATTGCCACAATCACCGATCGAGTTAAAGGTAAAGAAATTTATATTCCTTTAAATAATGATGCTATGTCAAATGGTGATTTAGGTGCTATCAATAAATTAACGAACAGTGATGTCGATCAATATACAGACACACCATCATATAAACGAACAAGTTGTCGTATGGAAGTATTGACACGTAAAGGTAAGTCACCATTAAATCCAACTAACTTCCGTGTCGATAAGCAACGTAATCCGCAATATAGTGTCCAAGTACAGAAAAAATGGGAACGTCCTGATTATGTTTTCCCAGGAAATGTGGTGGATAAATAATGGCTGAAAGAATAACAAAAATTAAACGTTTAGAGAAGTCTGAAGCGCAAATTAAACTTGAAAGTATTAATGAAGTCACAGATGCTATTGCTGAAAATAAAGATAGTATTTTAAAAGCAATTCGTATAGTGAAAGCTTTAGATGAGGCGAAAATTCTTGATTTAATGAATGGCGGCATTAGAGGTCGTCAAGTGATCATTAATAAATTTATGACCGAGCTTAATAAAGACTTATACGCAGGTTTAATTACAAATTTAGCACCAATGGTCTTTATGTTAGGTGAGCTCAATGTACAAGAATTAAGCCAATTCTTAAATAAACTGAATAAAGGCTTACATGTTGCAAATCAAGCTAATCCTAATGCTAAAACGAGTATTCGTAGTCTGATGGGTGTCCTTAAAGACGATGATATGAATCGTAGCTTAACATATATGCTTAACTTACTGAAAGGTATGTCAAGAGACGAGAAATAATGTAATTAAAATAATAAGTAGGGAGTGAGACGATGAATTCAGTCTCACTCCTTACTTCGTTTCTTTAAATAAATTTATAAGTACTTTCAACTTAAATTATGGTAAGGTGGACTATATATTAATAAAAAGGGGTGAGAACAATTCATCCAAACGCAATTAAAATTATGACAGTGATTTCTAATGTGTTCATTATTTTAGGAATTATTTTTTTAGTGATGATGCAAATGGTGCTAGCAATTTCAATGTTTGCTGTATCACTGGCAATTAGTTTGGTTATCTTCAATGTGTTATTCAGAGACCGAACTGGCATGAAGATTGTCATCAACATATCGTTTGCGATTGTCTTAATTGTTATTATCATTACTTACTTATATTTATCTTAATTAGCTATATAAAGGATTGTCACTGACATGAAACAATTATCCCATTTACGTTTGCCAATCATATTGTTAGGCACTATCATCATTATTTTCATTGTTTTATTAATTATTAATCACTCGGATTTGTTGAAAAATGATCGTCATTATAGCTTTCAAGAAGCATTACAGAAACAAACAGATGCAAGTGTGTTAAATACAGTTGAAAGCAATGGTCAATTTGTGAATGCGAATAACCAAGACATAGAGAAGGCGATGCGCATATCACGAGATGATAATAACTTTAAATACATGGATATTTCTCAGCAAGTTCCAATGTCGAAACGAGAAGTAAATCAGATGCTAAAAGGATACGGTATTCTTGAAAATCAAGCCGATGCTTTTATAGAGGCGCAAGATAAATATAAAGTGAATATCATCTACTTAATAAGCCATGCACGTGTTGAAACAGCGAATGGTGAATCTAAACTTGCTAGTGGTATCAAAGATGGCAAGACACGCTATTATAATTTTTTTGGTGTGGGTGCCTTCGATGAAAATGCGATACATACAGGTAAAAGCTACGCAAAAGAAGCAGCATGGACGACACCACGCAAAGCCATACTAGGTGGTGCCAAATTTATTCGTGCGAACTATTTTGATAATGACCAAATTACGCTCTATCAAATGCGATGGAATCCTAAGAATCCAGGTCAGCATCAGTATGCGAGCGATATCTTATGGGCAGATCATATCGCAACATTTATGCAATCATATTATGATGAATTTGGTATTAAAAAAGATGATATTCGCAAAAACTTCTATACCTCTTGATTAGGTTAACAATTGCAGGATGTTACATTTCCAACTGCAATGATAAAGCATAGTTATGATAAAATTTAGTAGAATTTAATACTGAGGTGTAAATAAATGAAAATTGCAATAATTGGTGCAGGAATAGGTGGTTTAACCGCTGGTGCACTACTTTCAGAAAAAGGACATGACGTTTCTATCTTTGAAAGACAACCAAGCATTAGTGAAGTTGGCGCAGGGATAGGCATTGGTGATAATGTCATTAAGAAATTAGGAAAACATGACTTAGCTAAAGGCATCAAAAATGCGGGTCTAAACTTATCAGCGATGAATGTCCTTGATGACAAAGGAAACAGTTTATCTACTGTAAAATTAAAAGAAAACACATTAAATGTTACTTTAGCACGACAAACATTAATAGAACTCATAGAGTCTTATGTCAATCCTCAATGTATTTATACTGATCATGATGTCATTAAAGTTGATAATGTTGATCAACAAGTGCTAGTTCACTTCTCTAACCATGCAAGTCAGCGTTTTGATTTATGTATAGGTGCAGATGGCATTCATTCTGTTGTTAGACAAGCCGTTCATCCGAATGCCAAGTTACTTTATCAAGGGTATACGTGTTTTCGTGGCTTAGTGGATGATGCGAATCTACAAAATACAGATACAGCTAATGAATATTGGGGAAAACGTGGTCGCGTAGGTATTGTCCCACTTATCAATAATCAAGCGTATTGGTTTATCACAATTAATGCGTCTGAAAAGGATTCAAAATATCAATCATTTGAAAAACCACATCTTCAAGCATATTTCAATAATTATCCAGAACCCGTACGCCATATTTTAGATAAACAGAGCGAAACAGGTATTCTGAAACATGATTTATATGATATGAAACCAATCAAATCATTTGTAAACCAACGCATACTATTGTTAGGAGATGCAGCACATGCAACAACACCTAATATGGGGCAAGGTGCAGGGCAAGCAATGGAGGATGCAATTGTATTAGCCAATTGCTTAGCTGAATACGATTTGGACAAAGCGTTAAAACGCTATGATAAGTTAAGGGTTAAACATACTACTAAAGTCATTAAACGTTCAAGAAAGATTGGTAAAATAGCTCAAAAAGATAACACATTAGCCATCTCATTACGCAATAGTGTAATGAAGCGAACACCTAAACGTTTATTAAGTAGACAAACTAAATTCTTATACAAAGCGAAAAGTAAATAAAAAATAAGACGGATACTGAAGTCATTATACATGCTTAAGTGAGTACGAATACACTTAGCCATGACCTTTCAGTTTCCGTCTTTTTTCATATTTTAGATTACTTATTAACTATAAATTGAGGTGTGTCGCCACTTAATTTTTTGATTGTATCATTTGCAACGATTTTAGACATCATATCTCTAGCTTCGAATGTTGCATTACCAATGTGTGGTGTGATAACGACATTATCAAGTGATTTTAATCCGTCCGTAATGTCAGGTTCAAATTCATAAACATCTAATGCAGCGCCCTCGATTTCTTTTTCTTCTAAAGCTTTTACTAAAGCTTCTTCGTTTACAATAGGGCCACGACCTGCATTAATTAAATAGGCTGTTGACTTCATTCGTTTGAATTGCTCAGTATCAATCATATGATGTAAATCTGGATTATAGGCAGCATTAATCGTGATGAAGTCTGCATTTTCAAGTAATGTATTTAAATCTACGTATTTCGCGCCAATTTCGCGTTCTTTTTCTTTCTTTTGATGTGGACCAGTATATAAGATATCCATATCAAAAGCTTTCGCGCGTTTAGCTACTGCACTACCAATTTCTCCTAGACCAATAATACCAATTGTTTTACCTGATACTTCACGACCTCTGAAGAATAAAGGTGCCCAACCGTCAAAACCTTTAGTACGAGATAATTTATCACCTTCTACTATACGACGTGCAACGGCTAAAACAAGGCCAAATGTTAATTCAGCAGTTGATGCAGTTGATGCTTTAGGTGTATTTGTAACATCAATATCTTTTTCACGTGCGTATTTAATATCGATGTTATTAAATCCAGCACCATAGTTTGCAATGATTTTTAAGTTCGTTGCGCTATCAATTACTTCTTGATCCACATTCGTTGAAAGGATACTTATCAGTGCAGTAGCATCTTTGACGCCTTCTTTTAGCGTTTCCTTGTCAATGATGCCCTCACCCTCATACATTTCAACTTCAAAGTGTTCTTTAAGTAAATTTAATCCTACTTCAGGAATTGCGCCAGCGATATAAACTTTTTCCATGATACTCACTCCTTAACATTGTTTTCTCCTTAAGTATAATAAAAGAAGAAAACGTATACAAATGTAATTCATTTCATTTTATTGAATTATTTTGAGGCCAATTACAGAGAAAAGTATTAAGAAAATGAAGAATATACGGCTAAAATGTGTTGATTCTCTATAAAATATCATTCCTACAATAGCGCCTCCAGCAGTACCAATACCTGTCCAGATAGCGTAAGCAGTTCCCATTGGAATGGTTGCCATTGCCAGTTTTAAAGTACTAAAACTAAAAATGAATGTCACTGCCATCAAAATAATATAAATTTTTTGTTTTGAACGTGCAAATTGATTTAACCAAATGACACCAAGTACCTCTAGTAATCCCGCAATGAGTAAATATAGCCATGACATATTACATACCTCCTTGAGGCGTGTCGTTCGTTGATAATTTGAGGCCTATAATTCCTATTAATAATAGTAGTAACAAGCCCAGTTTCGTAATCGTAAATGGTTGACCAAAGAAAAGCATGTCAGCAATCACTGTACCAGCAGCTCCTATGCCTACAAACACCGCATAAACGGTACCAACAGGTAGATGTCGAGAAGCGGAAATCATTAAATAGAAGCTTAATCCAATAAAGATTAAAGTGAATAGCCAAGTAACGAAATTATGCGCATTACTTAATCCTATTACCCAAACCACTTCAATCAGACCAGCAAAAATGACTTTAAGCCATTGCATAACCTAACACTCCTTACCTATAAAAGACTAATATGCTCATTCTCTCAAATCGTTGATTTAAATTCAATTTGAGAAACTTAAAAAAGCGTATGCTGTTAATGTTTAATTAACGAGGCATACGCTTTTAACTGATCATTATATATAGAAATTATGATAAGTGGATATAGTTATAAGCACTTGCTTGGCTTGCTGAAATGGTACGCGTATCTTTGACAAATGGTCCGCCAGAATAATTCATTTCTGAAACAGTTATAGAACCATCACTATTTACGCTCTCCACGTAAGCAACATGGCCATAAGTACCTTCAGATGTTTGTAGAATTGCGCCTTTTTCAGGTGTTTGATTTACCGTATAGCCAGCTGCTGAAGCTGCACTAGCCCAATTATTCGCATTTCCCCAAGTACTCCCAATGTTGCCACCAACTCTGTCATAAACATACCACGTACATTGGCCAGCTGTATATAAATTACCTGATGTTGAAGAAGTTGTTTGTGTTGATGACGTCGTCGTTGTTGAAGAACTACTAGATGACGTACTTCCGTCAGTTATTGAAGATGAAGTAGTGCTTTGATTATAGTTAAATGATTGTTGGTTAAATTGAGGTTGTTGATAACCGCCACCGAATTGATTGTGTTGTGGTGCTGGATTGTGATTATATTCCGCAGCATCCGCATGGTTAGCATTTAATCCTAATGCTGATACACCAATGCCTGCTGTTAAAGTTGAAATTGTAATGATTTTTTTCATAGTAAAAAGTCCTCCCAAAATATGATATTCAACAATAGGTTTAGTTAGCGATATGTTGAATAGACTTCGATTTGATTTTTTAGTCGCTCCCAACGACAAATCATACTTTAACAGATTCCAAACGCGTTATGTGCATTGTTACGTTTTCGTAAATGAAATACAAAAACCTTGAACAACTCCGTAATAAAGGGGTGCTCAAGGTTACGTAATGTAATAATGCTTGGAATATGCATGTATACTACATTATTCTTATATTTTGATAATGTTAATATATGATTTATGTTACAGGCATTTGTAACATTAGTTGTTACGCTATTTATTTAAAGAAACGAATTGATAATGGAACAACATACGCTTTTCCACTAAAATATTTCACACAAGCAACGATGTGGAATACGAAATATAAAATAGAAAGCACAAATAGCAAGATAGAAAGAATAAAGATTAATATTGTTACGATAATGATAACCGCTTCATTATTAACGGCATATATGAAGAATAAGGGAACAATACAAATTCCAATGACAGCACTCCAAATGAAATATGAAATGAGCATGTTAAAGTAATTTTTTCCAGCTTTATCAACTAATTGTGATTCATTACGTTTAATAGCCCAAATAATAATCGGACCAATAATAGAAGTGAAAAAGCCTAATAAGAAGACTAACATTGCCATTAAACGCGCATCTTGCTCATTATCCCTCTGAATCGGAGAGTTGTGTGATTGATTTTCATATTCTGACATAATAATACTCCTTTCAACTTATAATCATGTATCACTATTAATATAACAAAGTTACTTTAAAATGATTAGTTAATTTTAAAATTAATTTAAATTAATTTAGTGTGTTTAATTTTTAAAAAATAGGATATAGTTTAGCGTTGTATAAAATTAAGTACTAATTTTTTTAGTAATGATTCATATGAATGATTTGGCAGTAGCTGACTGAATAAAAATGATGATGGCTTTAGTTTATTTTTATTCTAGCCAACTTTGCCCGGGAGCGGGACTTGGAAACAGACAGTTATTTTGGACTGTCTTTTCAAGGTTATATAGAAATCTAGTGAAGCGATGTAGATTTCTAACCTGCTCCCTTTATTTTTAATCAAAATGAGAGACAATAAGATAGTTTGAAAGGAAGTTATAATTATGAAAATAGCAATAGTAGGATCAGGTAATGGTGCAGTAACAGCGGCAGTAGATATGGTAAATCAAGGCCATGATGTGAAATTATACTGTCGAAATTCATCTATTAAAAAGTTTGATCATGCATTAGAAAAGGGTGGCTTTGATTTTAACAATGAAGGTGACGAATCATTTGTACCGTTTACTGAAATCAGTGATGACATTGAATATGTCTTGAAAGACGCTGAACTTGTTCAAGTGATTATTCCTTCATCTTATATTGAATACTATGCGGAAATAATGGCTGAGCACGTGACGAATGATCAACTGATCTTCTTTAATATTGCAGCAGCGATGGCTTCAATCCGTTTTATTAATGTACTTGAAGATAGACATATCGAGGTTCAGCCTAAGTTTGCTGAAGCAAATACGCTAACGTACGGTACGCGTGTAGACTTTGAAGCAGCACGAGTAGATTTATCACTCAATGTACGTAAGGTGTTCTTCTCTACTTATAATAAGAAAGAACTTAGTGACAGCTTTGAAAAAGTGAGTCAAGTTTATCCATACCTCGTTAAAGAAGAAAACTTATGGAAGACAAATTTAGAAAACGGAAATCCAGAAGTACATCCTGGGCCAACATTATTAAATGTAGGTCGAATCGATTATGCAGATTCATTTGCCTTGTATAAGGAAGGAATCACGAAACACACTGTCAGATTATTACATGCGATTGAATTAGAACGTTTAACGTTAGGTCGTAAATTAGGGTTTGAACTTTTAACAGCGAAAGAGGCACGTATACAAAGAGGATATTTAGAGCGTAAAGATGAAGATGAACCATTAAATCGACTCTTTAATACGAGTCCTGTTTTCTCTCAAATTCCTGGACCTAATTCAGTTCAAAATCGTTACTTAACAGAAGATATCGCATATGGCTTAGTGCTATGGTCAAGTCTAGGACGAGCAATCGATGTTGAGACACCCAATATCGATGCAGTTATCATGATTGCGTCTACAATTTTAGAACGTGACTTTTTCGAAGAAGGTCTTAAAGTTGAAGAACTTGGTTTAGAAAAACTCGGTTTAGAATAATGAAAAGTTGAATAAACGATGTATACATGCATATTTAATATTTAAGTAATCATTCAAATAAACATCTAGCTGTGAAAAGAGGTCATTAATCTAATAGAAACGAGGAATGTGTATGAAAAGACAGCCATCGTTCTGGGAAGCAATATCTACAATCGTCGTTATGGTTCTTGTCGTAACAATCGGATTTATAAAATTTAATATTCCAATTCAAGTGCTATTACTTATATCTTCTGCCTATGCTGCTTTTATTGCTTGGCGTGTAGGATTAAAGTGGGAAGATTTGGAAGAAGGTATTACTCGAAGGCTAACAACGGCTATGCCTGCAATATTTATTATCTTAGCTGTAGGCATTATTGTTGGTAGTTGGATGTATTCTGGAACTGTACCAGCTTTAATTTATTACGGTTTGAAATTTTTAAATCCACATTATTTTTTAGTTTCTGCATTTATCATTTCAGCAATTTGTAGTTTAGCCACAGGGACAGCATGGGGCTCTGCGTCTACTGCGGGTATTGCTTTGATATCTATTGCACATCAGCTGAATATCGACTTAGGTATGGTAGCAGGTGCTATTATTGCAGGTGCAGTTTTTGGTGATAAAATGTCACCATTATCAGATACGACCAACTTGGCTGCCTTAGTCACTAAGGTGAATATCTTTTCTCACATTAGGGCAATGATGTGGACGACCATACCAGCATCAATGATAGGGTTAATCGTATGGTTCTTTGCGGGAATAAATTCAAAAGGTGCAGTCAATACAAAGCAAATACATCAATTATTAAATGAACTTGATGGTATATATCATATTAATATATGGGTGTGGATACCGTTGTTAGTTATCATTATTTGCTTAGTGTGTCGAGTATCCACAGTACCCTCTATGTTAGCATCTAGTTTGAGTGCTGTTATTGTAGGTACATTAAATCATCACTTTAATATGGTTGATGGATTTAAAGCTATGTTTAACGGTTTTACACCTGCAATGACTGGTCATACCAACCTCTCTAACAATGCGACGTCGTTATTAGAACAAGGTGGCATGATGAGTATGACAGAAATACTTGTTACAATTTTCTGTGGCTATGCTTTCGCAGGTATTGTAGAGACATCAGGATGTTTAGATGTCATGTTAAATACAGTATCTAAAGGTGTAAAATCAGTGGGTACGTTAATTTTAATAACAGTGGTATGTTGCTTAATGTTAGTTTTTGCTGCTGGTGTAGCATCTATAGTCATTATCATGGTGGGTGTCTTAATGAAAGATATGTTTGTCGAAATGGATTTGGATAAAACTAATTTATCAAGAACATTAGAAGATTCTAGTACGATGGTATTGCCGTTAATACCTTGGGGAACTTCAGGAATTTATTACACACAACAATTGGGTGTATCCGTAGATCAATTCTTTATTTGGACAGTGCCGTGTTACTTATGTGCAATTCTAGCTATTGTTTATGGATTTTCAGGACTTGGTATTCGTAAATTAAACAACAAAAGTTATGTAAAAAATTCGTAAAAATATGTTTAATCATTTGTCAAAAGGATATATTCAAGTATGTTAAAACATTACATAGATATTTTTGTAGCGATGATATCTAATGCATTAAAGTTTTAACTGTAAATATCCTCAAAATATTTCATAGTAGTGGGTTCAATTTTTGTAGCGAGAATTGGATCCATGAACGATGACAAACGAATTTATTATTAGCACCATTATAGTAAAAGATATAACAAAGCAAGAAAGAATGAATTTGTTGGACATACATTAAGATTGGAAAGTATGAAGTGTTACTTTCCAATCTTTTTTAATACGCTCAATTATATATCCAACAGGTCACAATATTATTAAACTTGTGCACATTAAAAAGGTCAGTAAATGTATTTTAAGAAATTCATTTACTGACCTTAATTTATTCGTTTCACATAAAATTAGTGAATGTAGTTGTATGCAGCAGCTTGGCTAGCTGAGATAGTACGTGAAGTAACAACACCAGCACCGTGACCGTAGTTCATTTCTGATACAGTAACTGAACCGTCACTACCAACGCTTTCAACATATGCTACGTGACCGTAAGCACCTTGAGAAGTTTGTAAAATAGCACCAGCTGATGGTGAATTGTTTACAGTGTAACCTGATGCAGCTGCAGCGCTTGCCCAGTTATTAGCATTGCCCCAAGTAGAACCGATTTTACCGCCTACTCTATCAAATACATAGTATGTACATTGACCAGCAGTGTATAAGTTACTACCTGAACTTGAAGCTCTTGAAATTGACACACCATTTGATTGTGATGATGGCGCAGTAGTTGTAGTTACTTTAATGTTACGATCTGAAGTTGAGTAGCTTGCACCTAAACCACCAGTTTGTTGTGTGTTTGAACTATATGATTGTGTGTTATTACCGTAGTAATTGTAGTTATAGTTGTTATAGTTATTGTAATTATTGTAGTTATAAGAATAGTTGTAGTTTGAATAATTTGATTGACTAGAGTGATTTACTTGATTTGGGCTCCAGTTACCTTTCCAAGTGTAATGATAGTTACCTTGTTGGTCGATAGTGTAAGAGTAGCTGTATGAAGTTGGATCATTTGGATTGTAGCCTTGTTCAGCTGCATGTGCCTCATGACCATGTCCAGCGATAGCGATTGTTGCAACTCCTGCAGTAGCGATTGTAGCTGTAGCGATTTTTTTCATTGTAAAATTTCCTCCTGAGAATTAAATTAATATTTTATATTTAATAGTCATTTGATGACCCTTAAGTCCAGTTTTTAATAAGTTTCTTAACGACAAGACATACTTTATCAGAAAAAAATCATTTTGTGTGCGTTGTTATCATTTTGTAATTTTTTGCTAATAAATAGTGTTGAGATAAATACAATAAGTAATTTTTTGTAATATTAAAAAACGCTGTTATAGCAACGTTTTAAAAAATATATGAAAAAGATACTCATTTCTCTGTAACATTTTTGTAAAGTAACAGCAAAAATAAATTTGATATAAAATTAATAGAATTCATTATTTTTGTATTGTTTTTACAATAAGTATCTGAATCATCTTTTAATTTAATTGTATTATTACTCTCTTGCAGGCGTGTTAAAGGAATTTATAATGTTTGATATTATAAAAATCATTTAGGATATAAAAATCGTTATATAAGATAATAAAATGATATAATTGGTTAAAAGTTTGCTACTGATAATACCGAAATAAAACATACAATTATATATGAAGATAGACATTCGATTAAATGCGTTAAATTAGAGAAACGTTAATGATGCAGCAATAGTTATTAGAGTTATGGGGGATAATTTATTATTTCTGTTTATGTCATGTCTTTATATATTATAAAGTGAGAGGACGTACGTATGATTGATAACTTTTCGGTAAAACTTTTAAAAGATATAAAGATAAGTAAGCAAAAGGAATCGAATATTAAATTAATCTATTGGCTGAAAGGGTCAGGACGAGTAAATTTAAATTTAGAGAGATTTCAGATGCAAGAAAGAGATTTATTATTTGTGATGCTTAATGATATTTACTCGATTGAAAGCGAAGATGGTGCGATCGTCGCAAACATTGAAATAGCATTCAAAGATTATTTGAAGTTTGCTGATGATTATATTAAGTCAAATGGCTATAAATTTTCTTCTATAGAAAGAAGACAAATAGAACCATTTATTCTAAATATACTGGAATTTGAAAGTAGACAACCGCACAAATTACAAATCAAAGATAAGCTTGTTAAACATTTATGTGTAGAATTAGGATATTTGCAAAGAAAACAACGTGTTCATTACAAATTAGAAAATGCTTTAGTTGATAAGGTACATGAGTATGTTATTGAACATCACAGTACTAAGATTAGTCGTCAGGACATGGCGAATGCACTTAATATGTCAGCTAAAGAATTAAGTAAAGTTATCAAATATCACACACCTTATCGTAATATAACGCAATATATAAATGATGTTAGATTAAAATTATGTTTAATAGACATCTTAATAAGTAATCATTTGATTCAAGACATTGCGTTCAAGCATGGGTTCAATCATCTCCCGCATTTTATCGCTTTATTTAATAAAAGGTATGGTAACACACCTGGTCAAATTCGAACTAAAAATCAGTCACATCAATACCAATCATTGAATCAATCAGAAATACCGTTTGATGAAACAACCCAGTTATTAATTGCTGAAGCCAAAGCGCATTACAGTTAAAATAACCTATCAGAAGTAATCAATCACTGTTATGATTGTGTATTTATTAGTACGACCTACTGATTCACAAAATATAAAGATGATGTTGTTTTATTGAAAGAGTCATGTAAATGTCTATCTTTGAAAAGGTTGGGTAGGAATAGTGGTATATCATTGCTATGTTCAAAGTAATCTTAATCATTTTATACGGTTAAGCGATTTGCCGTAGATGCTTTCGATAGCCCAATCTAAAGATTGTGTCATGAGGTGATAGGTATGATGGATAAGCATAAGTTAGAAACATTATTGTTTTATCTGGTTTTTATGAAGGCGGTAGGTGAGGTGCTAAAGTACAGCTACCAATTAAAGTTTGAACAATTAAAAACATTAAATGAAGTCATTAATTATTATCATGTTCATCATCAAGGTATTTATATAGATGAATTAATTACGTATCAATCTATTTCAAAAAGACAACTAAGACATCATTTAGAGCACTTATACCATTTGGGATGGATTATTAAATTGCGTGATAATAATGATCAAAGACGCTTATTATTTCTCCCATCAACAAACTGTCAGGATAAACTCAATACGATGTTTTCTGAAATTAATGAAATGGTAAAATTGAAAAACTTTGCATGTATAATAGAAAGTACCCATTACAATTCATTGAAATATGTCATCACTATTTTTGATGCACGATATAAAGTCCAAATGTTAGCGAAGGAATTTAATCTGAGTTTAGATGAACTGATTTTACTAGGAGCGTTCATTTCGAATCGGCAAGTCATTTCATTAAAAGAGATTCAATCTATGTCTTATCGATACTTAATATGTATAAACGCAGTTATTAATGAACTTTATCATAAAGGGTATTTAGAGAAATATCGTAATTCAATAGATGAACGTATTGTAAACGTAAAATTTATTGAATCACGAGCATATGAAACCTATCAAATATTTGTTAAATGTTACAATAAATTCCAAGAGGAAATGAGATTGATTTAATAAACATAATAGGTAAGGAGAATGAATGCATGATTTTAGATAATGTGAATCCCGATGATTTGTTCCCAACAGAGTCTAAAGGGCCTTCTGTACTAGGGATAATTGAGTATAACGTTCAAGGACAAAGTGAGTTTGAAGGTGCGTTTATTGCTACCTCTGAAAGATTAATTATGAATGTAGATATGAATGGACAATTCTATTATAGAAATATTCCATACAATGAAATAGAAGCAATTGAATTTGATGGTAAAGACTTAGTGTTTACTTTTAACATTGGGAAAGTACCAATGAAACAAATTCAAACAAAAGAGATTCAACCGTTTGTTGATTATGTGAATGCTAAAATTAAATAACGATAAAATGGCAGTATTAGAGAATTAAGGGATAGAACAACAGTTATTAACCATTTTTTCAGTTAGTTTAAGTCTTTAATGTATAGAAAGAACGAAATAAAAATTAATATAACAAAGCGACATTGCAAATATATCGTAGCTGACTGAACTGAGACAACGATTTAAAGAAGCTGTGTTCAGCGCGAATCATCCTTGTTAGGAGTGGGACAATGAATTCAAAAAGAATTCTGTCGCACTCCTTTTTTATATTCTATTAAATAGCAATTAAGACAAATTGATTATGTGTAATTTAATTGATGGAACGTGTTATTGATATATAATATCATTTTAATTTCATAAAAATATTGAAATATTATACTTAAATGTTATAAAATAAATTTTATAGCATAAGAAATGTTTGGTAAGTAATAAATAGTAGACATGAACCTTGTAGCAACAAGACGTACATCAGAGGAGTGGTTTAGGATATGAGACAAATTAAAGACATCAATGATTTAGTTAACGCAACATTTCAAGTTAAAAAGTTCTTCAAAGACACTAAAAAGAAATATAATTTAAATTATGAAGAGGTTTATATTTTAAATTATATTGCAAGAAGTAAAACAAATGAAATAACTTCGAAGGAAATTGCAACGTATTCAGAGTTTAAACCTTATTACTTAACTAAAGCATTACAAAAGTTAAAAGATTTACAGTTACTTTCAAAAAAGCGTAGCATACAAGATGAAAGAATAGTTATTGTTTATGTAACAGATGAACAACGAGACAAGATTAATAAACTGATTGCTGAATTAGAAAAGTACATCAAGTAATTCATGTTTATTCATGAGAAGACTTAAGCATTGAGATATTCAATCTCTCTGACTTAAGTCTTTTTATATTGCTATCTGAACGTGGTTAACTTTCATTTTAAAATGTTGAGTGATAAACTAGGTTTAAATAACAATGACAATGAACAGGTGATATAATTGATCAATTCAGTTCTGATTAACACAGATATTCAAAGAAAATGGATACAAAAGTTTCAATCGATTGAAGAAACTTTTAAAAAAAGAGCAGCAGAAAATGATAAACAATCGAGATTCCCATTTGAAAATATTGAATGGTTAGTGCAAGAAGGATATAGCATACTTACGTTACCCGTTGAATATGGTGGTGAAGGCGCGACTATTGAAGATATGGTTGTGTTACAAACATATTTAGGAGCAATTGATGGTGCAACGGCGTTATCAATCGGTTGGCATTTAAGTGTCATAGGACAAATATATGAACAATCAATGTGGAATCAAGATATGCTGGATCGTTTTGCTAAAGAAATTAAAAAGGGTGCTTTAGTCAATAGAGCAGTAAGTGAAGCGGATACAGGTAGCCCTACTCGTGGTGGCAGACCTGCAACGCATGCAGTTAAGCAAGATGAAGGCTACCTATTAAATGGTGTTAAAACGTTCACATCAATGAGCAAAGCGTTGACACACTATATTGTCGCAGCTTATGTCGATGACTTGCAAGAAGTAGGATTTTTCTTAGTGCCTAGAGCCACTAATGGCTTAGAAATTGCCGATAATTGGAATATGGTAGGTATGAGAGCAACAGAAAGTCACGACTTAGTATTGAATGATGTGTGGGTACCAAATGACTTTTTTGTTGAGTCAAAACGAAAACCGCAACCAAATGGATGGATATTACACATTCCTAGCACTTATTTAGGCATTGCTCAGGCGGCACGAGATTATGCAATCAATTTCGCAACAACGTATGGCCCAAATAGTATAGAAGGTACAATTAGTCATTTGCCAACTGTACAACAAAATATTGGTAAAATGGAGTCGCTATTATTATCAGCTCGACATTTCTTATGGAGTACTGCTAAAGGCTATAATCATCCAGAAAATCAACCTAAGTTATGGAATGAAACATCTGCGAGTAAAGTACTAGTAATGAATCAAGGGTTAGAAGTAGTTGATTTAGCGATGAGAATCGTTGGCGCGAAGAGTCTTGAAATGGAACGACCATTGCAACGTTATTACCGTGATATGAGAGCTGGATTACACAATCCACCTATGGAGGATGCCGCTTATACTAACATAGCTAAATCTGTGTGCAATTTATTTTAAATAGTGTAAACAAGGTAAGGATAAGTGGACGGGCAAAAATAATATGATGACGTAGTAGCTTATTGAATAGAGAAGATGCTTAAATCAAGCTTTTCTCAGTAGTGATGAGCTTTGCGGGGGAGTGGAACAATAATTTCAAAAAATTGTGTTCCACTCTTTTTTGATTTTACAAATAATTTAAAATTTTATTGTAAAACATCGCATTGTAGGATATAATTTTGTTGAAATTGATAATCGTTTTCAACAGGAGGATGTTATGAAGAAATTAATTTTACCATTACTTGTTCTAATCATCGTTTTAGCTGCATGTGGTAATAACGGTGGTTCGGGTAAATCTGATTCAAAAGAAGAAACAAAATCATATAAATTAGATAGTGGAAAGACGATAGATATTCCTAAAGATCCTAAACGTATTGCTGTCGTTGCACCTACATTTGCAGGTGGTTTACATAAATTAGGCGCGAACATTGTTGCGGTTAACAATCAAGTTGATCAAAGCCCAATTTTAAAAGAGAAATTTAAAGATACAACAAAAATTGGTAAAGCTGACGTTGAAAAAGTGGCTAAGCAAAAACCAGATTTAATTATTGTTTACTCTACTGATAAAAATATCAAAAAATATGAAAAAATCGCACCAACGATTGTTGTTGATTATGGCAAACACAAATACCTTGAACAACAAGAAATGTTAGGTAAGATTATGGGTAAAGAAGACGAAGTTAAAAAATGGGAAGAAAAATGGAAGAAACAAACTGAAAAAGATGGCAAAGAAATCAAAGATGCAATTGGTAAAGACGCAACAGTTTCTATCTTAGATGAATTTGACAAGAAAGTTTACACTTACGGCGACAACTGGGGTCGTGGTGGAGAAGTATTATATCAAGCATTTGGTTTGAATATGCCTAAAGGCCAACAAGATTTAGTTAAAAAAGAAGGTTGGGCTGAAGTCAGTCAAGAAAAAATTGAAGACGTAGCTGGTGACTATATCGTCTCAACTGGAGAAGGTAAATCTAAACCAAGTTATGAGACAACAAACATCTGGAAAAACTTGCCATCAGTTAAAAATGGTAACGTGATTGAAGTTAAGGCTGAAACATATTGGTATAATGACCCTTACACACTTGACTTTATGCGAAAAGATTTAAAAGACAAATTAATTGAAGCTAGTAAATAATAGAATATAGAGACGACGATCAATTTTTTATGATATTTTAAAAGCCTGGGACAAAAATAATATAATGAAGCTATTTTGCAAATTCGCAGTAGCTGACTGAACTGAGAAGGCGCTTTAATCAAGCTTTTCTCAGTTCTAGTCATCCTTGCGGGGGTGGGACGATGAATTTAAAAGAATTCTGTCCCGCTCCCTATAAATATATATTGGCAGTCGTTGACTAACATAACAGTGCACTTGCAACAAGCTTCTTTTAATTTTAGTCAACCTTGTCGGTGGGGCTTAGCAATTAGCATTTCATCAAGAAAGTCTACAAGCTAAGCATGTTGAGAGCGGAACAACAAAATAAGTTTTTGGGAAAATATCATTTCTGTCCCGCTTTGTTTTCTATTTACATAATAATGGGAGGAATCACTTTGACTAAAGTATATTTTAACCACGATGGTGGTGTAGATGATTTAATATCTTTGTTTTTATTGTTACAAATGGAAGATATTGATTTAGTTGGTGTAAGTACAATAGGAGCAGATTGTTATTTAGAACCGTCTGTTAGTGCTTCATGTAAAATTATTAATCGATTTTCTAATGCATCATTACAAGTTGCGCCATCATATGAACGTGGTGCCAATCCTTTTCCGAAAGAGTGGAGAATGCATGCATTCTTTATGGATGCATTGCCGATATTGAATGAACAAACGACGAATCAACAATCTGACATGAGCAACCTAGAAGCGTATGAGGATATTATACGCGTATTGAGCGAGTCAACAGAAAAGATAACATTATTGTTTACGGGACCATTAACAGATTTGGCTAAAGCACTTACGATTGATCCAAGCATTCAGAAGAATATTGCTAAATTAGTGTGGATGGGAGGGACTTTTCTTGAAAAAGGTAATGTGGAAGAGCCAGAACATGATGGTACAGCTGAATGGAACGCATTTTGGGATCCAGATGCGGTAAAAGTAGTATTTGATAGTGACATTGCTATAGATATGGTGGCTTTAGAAAGCACGAATCAAGTGCCATTAACATTAGATATTCGACAAATGTGGGCAAACGAACGTCATTATTCGGGCGTTGATTTTCTAGGTGTTAGTTATGCGGCAGTCCCACCTTTAACACATTTTATAACTAATTCAACTTACTTTTTATGGGATGTCCTAACCACTGCTTATGTTGGTAATCCTGAATTGGTTCAATCAATAACAAAGCATGTTGATGTTGAACATCAAGGACCAAGTCAAGGGCGTACATATGTGACAGAAAAAGGTCGTCCTGTCCAAGTTGTTACGAGTGTAAATCATGATGACTTCTTTAAATATATTACGCAGTTAGCTAAAAAAGTAGATTCTCCTTCATAAATGTAAACTTTTTATTTTATAAAGTTTACATTAGTGGTATAATCATCTTCGTAGAAGGAGGATACAACATGAATACAAGAAATTTAGTTTACACAGCTTTAATGACAGCGATTATTTGTGTTTTAGGATTGGTTCCGGGAATTCCGCTTCCGATTATGCCAGTACCTATCGTATTACAAAATATTGGTATATTTTTAGCAGGTATTATATTAGGTAAAAAATATGGGACACTCAGTGTCATTGTCTTTTTACTATTAGCAGCTGCAGGTTTACCAGTTCTTTCAGGTGGACGTGGAGGAATTGGCGTATTTGCAGGACCATCAGCAGGATTCTTATTCTTATATCCGGTTGTTGCGTTTGGTATTGGTTTTGTAAGAGATCAATATTTTAATAAAATCAATTTTGCCGTATTATTTGTTACTACATTAATAATTGGTGTGTTATTTTTAGATATCGTCGGTACAATTATTATGGGCTTCATTATACATATTCCAGTAAGTAAAGCCTTCTTATTGTCATTTACTTTTATGCCAGGAGATATCATTAAAGCCATCATTGCAAGTTTAATTGGCGTAACACTTTTAAATCATTCACGCTTCAAAAGTTTGATACAATAAGACTAACAAATGAACGAGGCAGGTGGATGTAGTGATGTCGAATATATCAATCCGAAACATTGCTCAAGAGGGGCATCTATATCATGAAGATGAACGAATAATGATTTACTTAACACCTTCACAACCCTTGAAATATGATACAAATAAGTGGGTGTATAAAGAAATGCCAACTATAGAACAGTGGCATAAAGATATGACTACACAGTATGAATTGCATGAGAAACAGCATTCGAATCATTTAGCGTTTACTTTTCCAGAGAATGAGAGATTGGAAGAAGTATGGAAAAATGCAATTGAAAAGGAAGGATTTCAACTAGGTTTACTTGAATTCTATATTATAGAAGGTAATGAATTAACACGCTTACCTAGTCGAAAAGATGTTGTGATTGAAGAAGTAAATGAAAGCAATATGGAAGATTATTTGAATATTTATTATTCATTTGCCTTGCCTTATGGTAAACCGTTTGCGATTGAGAGTGTCAATGACACGAGACGGACAATTCAGCATAAAAAAGATAACATATGCCGACTAATAGCATACGTTGACAAAGCACCTGTAGGTACTGTTAATGTGATTGAAACTGAGGAAACCATCGAAATTGATAGTTTTGGTGTTATGGAAAACTTTCGAAGACAGGGTATTGGATCAACTTTACAAGCACATATAGGTAGCATAGCAAACGAACGTCCAGTTATACTCGTAGCTGATGGAAAAGATACAGCCAAAGATATGTACACGAAACAAGGTTATACGTACCAAAGCTTTGTGTATCATATCATCAAAGAAGATGTAAAATAAAAAAACCACTGACGCATTTGGAAGATTAATCCAATGTGTCAGTGGCTTTAATACGTTCTGGATGACTATAAACATTAAAGTTGCCATCTCTAATAAAACCAATTGCAGTTATATTTAAATCATTAGCTAACGTAATCGCTAACGTAGTAGGTGCAGATTTGGATAAAATGACGCCTACACCTATTTTAGCCGCCTTTAATAATATTTCCGATGAAATACGCCCACTAAAAATAAGTACCTTATTTCTGACAGGTATACGTCTTTCAAGACAAAATCCATAAAGTTTATCGAGCGCATTGTGACGGCCGATATCTTGTCTATGTTCAAAAAATTCATCACCATCACTAATGGCAGCATTGTGCAACCCACCTGTTTGTTTAAACAATGTACTTGCAGATTGTAGACCAGTCATCATATTGAGCACTTGTTTCGGCGTTAATGTGATTTTAGACATTGAGGTTTTAGCGATAGCTGCATCATTGTGAAAGTAAAATTCTCTACTTTTTCCACAGCATGATGCAATCATACGTTTAGTTGAATACTCAAAACGGTCGCCTAAATCTTTAGTTAACTCTACATGTGCGAAACCTTTACTATCATCTATTTGCAAAGCGCGTATTTCTTCTTTTTTATAAATAGCTCCCTCAGAAGCTAAAAATCCCACTACAAGTTCTTCCATATGTGTTGGACTACAAATGACTGTAGCAAATTCTGTGCCATTAACAATAATTGTCAGTGGAAATTCTGTAACATAGCTATCTGTTGTATTGATGAGTTGCCCGTCTTCATAGCGGAGGATAGATTGCCCTTGTAATACATCTTTATCCATTTTTATTTCTCCTTTAGGCATATATAACTCTATATTAAAACTTTTGAACATTATTTGAAAAGATTTAAATTACATATAAATAATTGATAGTATATTAAATATATTTAATAATGTGAAGATTAGGTGAAATTTATCATTTTATACCTTTTAAAAGTTATAAATAAGCGTATAATAAGTGGTATAAAAAGAGGAGTTTGTGAAATGAAACTTAAACATTTCATGGCAGTTATTGCTACATTAGTTATTATTTTAGCAGGATGTTCAAATTCTGGTAGCAATGATAGTGGAAATAAATCATCTGACTCAAGCAAAAAAGATAGTGACAACAAACAAGAATTACAAATTTCGGCAGCAGCTAGCTTAGGTGATGTAAGTAAAGCATTAGAGAAAGAATTTAAAAAGGATCACAAAAATGTTGATGTAAGCTTTAACTATGGTGGTTCTGGCGCATTAAGACAACAAATTGAAAAAGGCGCACCAGCTGACGTTTTCATGTCTGCGAACACTAAAGATGTTGATATGCTAAAAGATAAAGACAAAGCACACGATACATACAAATATGCACATAATAAGCTTGTCTTAGTTGGAGATAAAAATAGCGACAAAACATCAGTTAAAGATTTAGAAGATAATGAAAAATTAGCAATTGGTGAAGTTAAAACAGTTCCAGCTGGTAAATATGCGAAACAATATTTAGAAGATCAAGGTTTATATAATGACGTTAAAGATCATTTAGTTTATGCCAAAGACGTTAAACAAGTATTAAATTATGTTGAAAAAGGCAATGCCGAAATGGGCTTTGTTTATGAAACAGATTTATATACTGACAACAAAAAAACAGATAAAGTAAATGAAATTAAAGAAGCAGAACTTAAAAAACCAATCACTTATGAAGCAGGTGCAACTTCAGATAAAAAACTTGCGAAAGAGTGGATGGACTTCTTAAAATCTGACAAAGCGAAAGATATCTTAAAAGAGTATCATTTCGAAGTTTAGGAGGTTGAAGAATGCCTGAATTAACACCTTTTTGGATATCGATTCAAGTAGCCGTCATAAGTACGATTATTGTAACAGTACTAGGTATTTTTATATGTCGATTGCTTTATAAGGGAAAAGGGCATCTTACTAAACTCCTTGAAAGTTTTATATTATTACCCATTGTTCTACCGCCAACGGTGCTAGGGTTTATATTACTCATTATATTTTCTCCTAGAAGTATTGTAGGACAATTTTTTGAAGAGGTACTACATCTTCCAGTAGTATTCACAATGACAGGTGCAGTAATTGCATCTGTCATTGTTAGTTTTCCGTTAATGTATCAACACACGATTCAAGGATTTAGAAGTATTAACCCTAAAATGTTAAATACTGCTCGTACCATGGGGGCAAGTGAAAATAAAATATTCTATCGCTTAATTTTACCGTTATCTAAACGTTCAATCATCGCTGGGATTATGATGAGTTTTGCTCGTGCAATTGGAGAATTTGGTGCAACATTAATGGTTGCAGGTTACATACCAAATAAAACGAACACGTTACCACTTGAGATATACTTTTTAGTGGAACAAGGTAGAGAAAACCAAGCTTGGTTATGGGTGCTTGTGTTAGTCGCATTTTCAATTACTGTAATTGGTATATTGAATTTTGCTAATAAAGATAAATATAGGGAGGTAGATTAGATGTTAGAGTTAAAGCTACAATATCAATTAAAGAAGACGTTGATTGATATTAACATTCATGATACTGTCCCTAAAATTTATGCAATACGAGGACCTTCAGGTATAGGTAAAACGACAGTATTGAATATGATAGCAGGTTTAAGAAAACCGGATAAAGCATATATTAAAATAAATGATAGACTTATCACTGATACTGAACATAAAGTGAACGTGAAAATCCAAGAGCGTCATATTGGTTATTTATTTCAAGATTACCAATTATTTCCGAACATGACAGTGAATAAGAATATCACTTTTATGGCTAAACCATCTGTTCACATAGATGACTTAATGGATCGCCTAAATATTCATCATTTAAGCGCGCAATATCCAGCGACGCTTTCAGGAGGCGAATCTCAACGTGTTGCATTAGCACGTACATTAAGTACGAAGCCAGATTTAATTTTATTAGATGAACCCTTTTCAAGTTTAGATGATGCGACAAGAGACGAGGGAATCAAGTTAATCAAACGTATTTTTAAAGAATGGAAGATACCTATTATCTTTGTTACACATTCTAATTTTGAAGCCGAAGTTTTAGCGGATAAAATCATAAAAATAGGGTAATAAAAGCGCCTCTTTGTAAAAGAGGTGCTTTGTTCGTTATAATGATAGAAATGGATCTTAACTAGAGAGGGCAATAAAAATGACGAGGGAACGTTATTCGAGACAAACTTTGTTTAAAGGAATAGGAGCTAACGGACAAAATAAAATCAGTCAAAAGCATGTACTTATTGTTGGTATGGGCGCATTGGGAACACATGTTGCTGAGGGACTCGTTCGTGCAGGAATAAACACACTTACAATTGTGGATAGAGACTATATTGAATTTAGTAATTTACAGCGTCAAACATTATTTACGGAAGAGGATGCTAATAAAATGCTTCCTAAGGTCGTCGCGGCTGAACGTCATTTAAAAGCATTGCGTCAAGATCTAGCACTCAATACGTTCATTACGCATGTTGATTATTATTTTTTAGATAAACATGCACAGCATGTAGATTTAATCATTGATGCTACGGATAATTTTGAGACAAGACAATTAATCAATGACTTTGCTTATAAAGAGAAAATACCTTGGATTTATGGTGGTGTCGTACAAAGCACTTATATAGAAGCTGCATTTATACCCGGACAGACACCATGTTTCAACTGTTTAATGCCACAACTCCCAGCAATTAATTTAACGTGTGATACAGTCGGTGTTATACAACCTGCAGTCACAATGACAACGAGCTTTCAATTGCGAGATGCCCTTAAATTATTAACTGAACAATCAGTGCCTAGTAAATTAACATACGGGGATATATGGGAAGGACAACATTATACATTTGGCTTTAGTCGTATGTTCAGAAATGAATGTCCAACGTGTGGTTCAAATCCATCATTTCCTTATTTAAATCAACAACATACATTATATGCAACATTATGTGGTAGAGAT
Source organism: Staphylococcus sp. GDY8P85P (assembly GCF_017892405.1). Lineage (NCBI taxonomy): Bacteria > Bacillati > Bacillota > Bacilli > Caryophanales > Staphylococcaceae > Staphylococcus > Staphylococcus sp. GDY8P85P. The sequence goes on from NZ_JAESLA010000001.1 coordinate 28,372, forward strand.
ACAGTACAATATGATAATGATAATATTACCCAGGAAATGGTGCGAGAGTTTCTCAAACAACATCAACTTAATTATAGAGAAAACAAATATATGATAATGTTTGAATATAAAGGGCATCGAATTGTTAATTTTGAAGGTGGACGGATGCTTATACATGGCACAACAAAAACGTCAGATGCCATTCATTTAATTAATCAATTATTCGGATAGGAGTGAATTTAATGCATCAACATGATCATGCGAAAGTAGACAGAACGATTCATTGTGCAGTCTTGACAGTTTCAGATACTAGAGATAAAGAAACAGATAAAGGTGGTCAACTTGTTCAAACTTTAATTCAAGACATTAATGTAGAAGTCGCAAAGTCACATTATGCGATTGTCAAAGATGATAAAGAAGCGATTTATTCTCAAATCAAACAATGGTTGGCAACTGATATTGATGTCATTATTACAACAGGCGGTACTGGTATTGCGCAAAGAGATGTTACGATTGAAGCAGTTAAACCCATCTTTGATAAAGAAATAGAGGGATTTGGAGAATTATTTAGATATTTAAGTTACGCAGAAGATGTGGGCACAAAAGCATTATTATCAAGAGCGGTTGCTGGTACAGTCCAAAATAAATTGATTTTCAGTTTACCTGGATCAACTGGCGCTGTGAAATTAGCTATTGAAAAGTTAATTAAGCCAGAATTAAATCATATGTTGCATGAATTGAATAAATAAAAAAATAGTCATGGATTTAAACTTAAATGATAGGTTTCCCTAATTGAAGTTTTGCATCCATGACTTTATTATTTAAATTGAACATAGTATATGTGCTTAGAATAGCTTATCGACGATAATCACCTGATTTGCCACCTGATTTTGATTCAAGATACGTTTCACCGATGATCATGCCTTTGTCTACTGCCTTCGTCATATCATAAACGGTTAGTGCAGTCGCTGATGCGGCAGTTAATGCCTCCATTTCCACACCAGTCTTTCCTGTTGTGGAGACAATCGCAGTGATATTTAATGTATAAGTCATGTTGTCATTCGTTTGCCAATCAAATTGAACATCAATGCCAGTTAAAGGTAAGGGGTGGCACATAGGTATTATTGTTGATGTGTTCTTGGCGGCCATAATACCAGCAATTTGGGCCGTATTTAATACGTTACCTTTCTTATTAGTATTATCAATTATTTGTTTATAGATTGTTTCATTAACAGTAATGCTAGAATGGGCTTGTGCAGTACGCTTCGTAACAGCTTTATTTGAAACATCAACCATTTTAGCATTACCTTGTTCATTAATATGAGTGAATTTTGACATATTAACCCTCCTGATAGGGATAGTATATCATGATTTTAAATTATAAATTGGAGATGAAATCAATGGCAGTTGAAAAAAGAAATCCTATACCAGTGAAAGAAGCAATACATCGTGTTGTCCAACAAGAGATATATTTGAATCAAATTGAAGTGAATTTAGATGAGAGTTTAGGATATATTTTAGCAGAGGATATTGTTGCGACTTATGATATACCTCGTTTTAATAAATCACCTTATGATGGGTTTGCGATACGCAGTGAAGACTCTGCAGGTGCATATTCAGAAAACCGCAAACAATTTAAAGTAATTGACCATATAGGTGCAGGTTCAGTTTCAAGTAAAACACTTGGTCAAAATGAAGCGGTGCGTATTATGACGGGTGCACAAATTCCAGAAGGCGCCGATGCAGTAGTGATGTTTGAACAAACAGTTGAAGACGGGGATACATTCACGATACGTAAATCATTTGAAGCAAATGAGAATGTATCGCTTAAAGGTGAAGAAACGACAACTGGAGATATTGTTTTGAAAAAGGGACAAGTCATTAACCCCGGTGCAATAGCCGTATTAGCAACGTATGGTTATACTAAAGTGCCAGTTACACGTCGCCCTAGCATTGCTGTCATTGCAACAGGTAGTGAACTATTAGATGTGAACGATGACTTACAACCAGGAAAAATCCGCAACTCAAATGGTCCAATGATTAAAGCATTATCAGAGAAGATTGGCTTAAACGTGGAAGCATACAAAATCCAACAAGATGATTTAGAAAGTAGTATTGCTGTAGTTAAAGATGCTATGTCTAAACACGATATTGTTATAACAACTGGCGGTGTTTCTGTTGGAGACTTTGACTACCTACCAGAAATTTATAAAGCAGTTAATGCTAAAGTATTATTTAACAAAGTTGCAATGCGACCTGGTAGTGTAACAACGGTAGCTGTTGCTAATGGACAATATTTATTTGGCTTGTCAGGCAACCCATCTGCTTGCTTTACCGGTTTTGAATTATTTGTGAAACCAGCTGTTCAGCATATGATGGGCGCAACTGCATATTACCCTCAGGTTGTTAAAGCGACATTAATGGAAGATTTTACGAAAGCTAATCCATTTACACGTTTTATTCGAGCAACTGCTAATTTCTCACAAAGCGGTGCGACTGTAGTACCATCAGGGTTTAATAAATCAGGAGCAGTAGTGGCAATTGCACATAGTAATGCAATGATTATGTTGCCAGGGGGAACAAGAGGATTTAAAGCTGGACATACAGTAAATGTTATTTTAACTGAATCTAATGTTTTTGAGACGGAAATGACCTTATGATTTTGCAAATCGTAGGCTTTAAAAATTCAGGAAAAACAACATTGATGCAACATACGATACAATTTTTAAAATCTCATGGTTACACTGTAGCAACAATCAAACATCATGGTCACATTGGCGATGATATCACGCTTCAAGAGGATCATGTAGATCATATGAAACACTTTAATGCTGGAGCAGATCAAAGCATTGTGCAAGGTGAACACTATCAACAAACGGTCACGCGTGCATATAAACAAAATCTTACTCAAATGATTGACCAATCTGTTACAATTGATTGTAATATCATTTTGGTTGAAGGATATAAAGATGAACATTATGATAAAGTAATTGTTTATCGAACAACTGAAGAACTAGAACAGCTAAAGCAATTGACATGTGTTAAATATTGTTACCATGTTCAAGATATACAAGCATTATCACATTATGATAATTGGCTATTACAATGGATAGAGCAAAGGAATTGACACTAAATGAAGCAATTTGAAATCGTTACTGAACCTATACAAACGGAACAGTATCGAACATTTACTATAAATGAACACCAAGGTGCTGTAGTGGTCTTTACAGGGCATGTAAGAGAGTGGACCAAAGGCATTAAAACGGAATACTTAGAATACGAAGCGTATGTTCCTATGGCAGAGAAGAAATTAGCGCAAATTGGTGATGAAATTCAAGAACGTTGGCCAGGGACAATTACCACCATTGTTCACCGAATTGGGCCGCTCCAAATTTCAGATATTGCAGTATTAATTGCAGTATCATCACCACATCGTAAAGATGCATATCGTGCGAATGAGTATGCGATAGAGCGTATTAAAGAAATTGTTCCAATCTGGAAAAAAGAAATATGGGAAGATGGTGCAGAATGGCAGGGCCATCAAAGAGGTAGCCACGACCTTGCAACTAAAGGAGAGGACTAGTGTGAAGGTATTATACTTCGCTGAAATAAAAGAAATTTTGCAAACTGATAGTGAAATACTTGATATTAATGAAACAATTGATGTTGATAATTTTAAACAAAGATTGTTTGAGAGACATCCCTCAATTCAATCTAAAAAATTTCAGGTTGCAGTAAACGAAGAATTTGTACAAGAAGAGGATATCATTCAACCAACAGATACAGTTGCATTGATTCCACCAGTAAGTGGGGGTTAACAGGAAATGAAAGCTATTATTTTAGCAGGTGGTCATTCAGAACGCTTTGGTACGGCTAAAGCGTTTGCTGAAATAGATGGACAATTATTTTATCAACGAATTGTTCAAACATTACAAGAAACAAATATGTTTAATGACATCATTATTAGTACGAATGATCAATTAGCTGATCAATTTAAACATGATCATGTTATTATAGATGACACTAAAAATAAAGATAAAGGGCCACTTGCTGGTATATATACTGTAATGGAGCAATACAATGATGAGGAATTATTCTTTGTCATATCTGTTGATACGCCGATGGTAACTGGTAAGGCCATCAGTGCATTGTATCAGTTTTTAGTTTCTAAACTAATCGAAGATCAAATTGATATTGCTGCATATTCAGAAAATGGACGTGTCATACCAACCATTGCATTTTATCACCCAAATTGTATAGACGTTATGAAAGAAGCTTTAGATTCAGATGATTTTAGCTTACGACACGTATATAATCAAGTGACGACAGAATGTATAGATGTTACAAGCATACAATCACCTGAATATTGGTATAAGAATATTAATTATCAAGAAGATTTAGCCACATTGAAACATCAGATAAATCATTAAGGAGGATCCATGTATGGTTGCACAAATCAAAGATAAATTAGGTCGACCTATTCGCGATTTACGTATTTCTGTAACTGATCGTTGCAATTTTAGATGTGATTATTGTATGCCTAAGGAAATCTTCGGTGATGACTACGTGTTCCTACCTAAAGATGAGTTATTAACGTTTGAAGAGATGGTGAGAATTGCGCGTGTTTATGCAGAGCTTGGCGTGAAAAAATTACGTATAACAGGTGGGGAACCATTGCTTAGACGCAATTTATATCAATTAATTGCTGAGTTGAACAACATTGATGGTATTGAAGATATCGGTATGACGACGAATGGACTCTTGTTGAAAAAGCATGGTCAAAAATTATATGATGCGGGCTTAAGACGTATTAATGTTAGCTTAGATGCTATAGATAATGAAGTGTTCCAAGCCATCAATAATCGTAATATTAAAGCAACTACTATTCTAGATCAAATTGATTATGCAGTATCTATTGGTTTCCATGTTAAGGTAAACGTTGTAATCCAAAAGGGTGTAAACGATGATCAAATCATCCCAATGGTCGATTACTTTAAAGATAAAGATATCGAAATTAGATTTATCGAGTTCATGGATGTTGGTAATGATAATGGTTGGGACTTCAGTAAAGTTGTGACCAAAAATGAAATGCTAGATATGATTGAAGCGCATTTTGATATTGAACCAGTCCCTCCTAAATATTTTGGGGAAGTCGCAAAGTACTATAGACATAAAGATAATGGTGCTCAATTTGGTTTAATCACAAGTGTCTCAGCTTCATTTTGTTCTACATGTACGAGAGCACGTTTATCATCGGATGGTAAATTTTATGGTTGTCTATTTAGTACTGTTGAAGGCTTTGATATTAAATCATTTATTCGTTCAGGTGTGACGGATGATGAATTAAGAGAACAATTAATAAGCTTATGGAACATTCGTGACGATCGATATTCAGATGAACGTACAGAACAAACAGTTAAAAATCGTCAACGTAAGAAAATTAATATGAACTACATTGGTGGTTAAATTAAGAACGGGAGTGGCGCAGAATTTAAAAAGAATTCTGTCTCGCTCCCGTTCTTTTAGAATATAAATTCACTTAACAGATTACATTTAAAGTAAATCATTATTTAATAGAATACCTATGATTAAAGTATAGGAATGTCATAATAGCACTGAGTATATGTATAACAGATTTTGTATTAAACACTAATCAGAAAACAAATAAAATTTGTAATAGATTAAATTGTGTATGTGTTATATAATTTTGTTAAGGAAAATTAATTTTTTAAAGCAATAACTACATCTTAGAATCAACATTGGAGGTCTTTAATTATGGCAACAGAAAAAGTACAACGCTTTATTGCAGCAGAGAGAGAATTAAGCCAATTAAAACATTGGTTAAAATCATCGTATAAAATTTCCATTGAGGAATTTGTAGTTTTATTTAAAGTTTATGAAGGTAAAAAAATTAGCGGTAAAGAATTACGCGATACATTGCATTTTGAAATGTTATGGGATACAAGCAAAATTGACGTGATTATACGTAAAATTTATAAGAAAGAATTGATTTCTAAATTACGCTCTGAAACAGATGAGCGACAAGTTTTTTATTTCTTCAATGCAACACAACAAAAATTATTAGATAAAATGAAATCTGAAATCGAAGCAATTAGTATTGCTAATTAATAGATTATAATAAGCGCTAGGAAATGTTTTAATGATTTCCTAGCGCTTTATATTTATTGATATTGCATTTTGACTTTTCTACCATGAACAAAAAAGTAAAGTACAATGCTAAGTGCAGCTACAATAGCCATAATAATATAAACTTCTGTATAGCTAATGAAACCTGTAAATAAGCCTAATAAAGATGGTCCGAATCCAATGCCGATATCTAAACCAATAAAGTAGGTTGATGTTGCGATACCATATTTACTCGTAGGTGACACTTTAATAGCGATTGCTTGCATTGATGACGATAAATTGCCATAACCAATACCTAGAAAGACACCAGCAAGTAATAACATCCAGCCACTATAACTGAATACTAATAAGACAAAGGTAATGATTAGTGCGATAAATGCTGGATAAACAACAACATTTTCAGTACGTGCATCAATCATACGTCCTGCAATTGGACGTGTAATTAATGAAGCGATGGCATAACAAATAAAGAAATAACTGGATGCTTCTAATAAATGACGTTGCTCTGCAAAGAATTTTAGGAAAGTGAGTATGGAAGCATAGTTTAATGCAATAACCATCATAACAATAGATACAGGTACTGCTTCTTTAGCAATAAAGTTGTGAATGTTGAAACCAGACGCTTGAGCTACTTTAGCATCCGTTTTATTATGAACGGCATCGAAATCAATTTTAATAAATAAAGAAATAATTAAACTAATAAGGCCTAACACGACACATATCGTAAATAATAAATTGATAGAAAATGATTTTAATAATAAGATGCCAAAGAAAGGACCTATAGCTGTTCCAAGTACTAAACTAAGAGAAAATAAGCTAATACCTTCACTCTTACGTTCAACTGGTGTGACATGTGCAGCTATCGTGCCAGTTGCTGTAGTCGCAATAGCTGTTGCAATGCCATTTATTAAACGTACGAACATTAAAAATGTAATTGATCCGGGTATAAAATACAGTAATTGTGTAATAAGAAGTAATAGTAATCCAGTGATTAATATTTTTTTAGGGCCAAATTTATTAACATATTTACCAGTACCAAATCTTCCTATTAAAGAACCGATAATAAACAATCCTACTACGAGTCCGGCTAGACTATCCGATGCATGATAAGTTGTCTTACTATAGTCAGCAATAATGACTAATAAAAGATACATACATAAATACACGAAAAAGTTGATCGAGAAATTAACCGTAAAACTCTTCGTGAAGATGGGTTGTTTTGCATTTATGTTTTGTGTCATTCTGCTTCCTCCTCTGCCAACGCAAGATGAAGCTTATTCATTATTGTTATGACACTTTCAAGATCTTCCTTTGATAATCCAGCATGCTTAATTAGCGCTTGTTGAACTGGTAGAATCTCACGATAAACTTCTTCGTATAGTGCCTGTCCTTTATCAGAGAGACTTAATAATTTCTCACGTTTATCTTGCTTACTTGGTTTTATAACTAACAATTCTTTCTCAGACAAAATTTTAATAATCTTACGTGTCGTAGGTTTCTCAATAAAACGACGTTTAGAGATATGAACTAGTGTCGTCGGGGAAGTACTGGCAATATCTCTTAATATTAACCATTGTCCGTGGTGTAAATCGAATCGGTCGAGTATCGGTTGCGTCCGTTTAATATACGGGCGATATAAACCGATGAAACTATTGAAGAATTCATTTGTTAACATAATATACTCCCTTCAACAAGTTAGCTTTGCTAACTATTTTTGAAACAAAAATTATAATATGACGTATTTAAAAAAATTGCAATACTTTATTAATAAGTTGTATGAATAAAAGAAGTAATCAGATAAGAAGTTTGATAAGATAGATGCAAGTCGAATAATTAAAGGGGAATACGATCAATGGAACTAAGATTTGACCATATTATTCATTATGTTGATAACCTTAAGAACTTTAAGTACCCAGGGGAAATCTTAAAAATTAGCTCGGGTGGTAAACATCATAAATTTGGAACATTTAATCGTTTATCTTATATAAATGAAAATTATATTGAATTAATAGATGTAGAAGACAAAGAGAAACTAACTAAAGAGTCAAAAACAGAAGAGGGTCGCGTTGCATTTGCGACTAAAATTGTTCAAGACCACTTCCAACAAGGTTTTAAGACAATTGCTTTAAGAACCTCAAATATAGAACAATTGAAGCAAACATTAGAAGGTCGTGGTATTGAAACAATTGGACCTATAGATATGCATAGAGAGAATAAAAAAGGTGACAAAGTAAGATGGAAACTACTGTACATTGCAGATCCTGATTACATGGTAAAACCGCCATTCTTTATTGAATGGGCAGAAAAAGAAGTTAAACACAATCAGAAATTAGAACCGCTTTTTCAAAAACAATTCAAAATCGACAAAATTATTATAGATAGTGAAAAGCGTGCAAAAACACTTTCAAAATGGCAAAAATGGTTTGATATGACCATTCTTGAAGAAGACGATCATTACACGGATGTACAATTAACGACAGATCACATTATATACCGTATACAAGATGCGAAAACGTCGGGGTATAATACAGTCGTATTTAAAGATAGCGAAACGACTGCACCGTACTCAATTATTACAAAAGGTGCTAAATATCGCTTTGAACCAGAAGATTAATATAGGTAAATATAAGTACTATGCGCAATCAATACGATGTGCACGATTGTAAGTATTAAAGAGAGTATACTGAGGTATACAGTTATTTTTGACGTTTGTAATAATAAGAAAAAGATAGTGAGTACGAACGACAATCCAACGAACATTACTCTTAAACTAAAATATGAAATAGTTAAAGGTTGAGTCATCGTAACAACAATAGCTATGAAGTTTAAAATAATAAATAGTATTAATATTAAATTTCGCATAATAACCCTCTTTTTAAGAAAAATTAGTATTTTAAGTCTATACAGTATATCAAAAATTTAAATTCATGAAATAATATTTGAATCGGACGGCGAGTTTGTCGACACTCAAATCATGACATTGTATAATTATAATTAATGTAAAGAAAAAGGAGTTTTTATAGCATGGAAAAGATGAATATCACTAACCAAGAGCATGATGCGTTTGTGAAAGCTCATCCTAATGGCGATTTGCTGCAACTAACGAAATGGGCAGAAACAAAACGACTAACAGGATGGTATTCAAAACGTGTGGCAGTGGGCGAAGATGGTGAAATTAAAGGTGTAGGTCAATTACTATTTAAGAAGATACCTAAACTACCATTCACGCTATGTTATGTTTCTCGTGGATTCGTAACAGATTATAGTGATAAAGCTGCCTTGGAACAGTTATTAGCCGAAACTAAAAAAGTAGCTAAAGCAGAAAAAGCCTATGCTATTAAAATTGATCCAGATGTTGAAGTCGATAAAGGTATAGATGCACTTAAAAATTTAAATGCATTAGGATTTAAACATAAAGGGTTTAAAGAAGGTTTATCTAAAGACTACATTCAACCACGAATGACAATGATTACGCCAATCGATAAAACAGATGAAGAAATAATCCAAAGTTTTGATCGACGAAATCGTTCAAAAGTACGTCTTGCTTTAAAACGAGGTACGAAAGTAGAACGTTCAAATCGTGAAGGACTTAAAACTTTTGCGGAATTAATGAAGGTAACAGGAGAACGTGATGGCTTTTTAACAAGAGATATAAGTTATTTCCAAAATATTTATGACTCTCTGCATGAAGATGGAGATGCTGAATTATTCCTTGTTAAGTTGGAACCAAAGCCTGTCTTAGAGGACATTCATAAAGAACTTCAAGAACTGGACAACGAAAAAGCACAATTACAAGACAAATATGAAAGAAAGCAAGATAAAAAGACGCAGAATAAACTCAATGATGTCGAAGCTAAAATTCAGAAGGCATTAGAAAGAAAAGAAGACATGAATGGTTTATTAGCAAAACATCCTGAAGGTGTTTATTTATCAGGTGCTTTATTGATGTTTGCTGGCTCAAAATCATATTATTTATATGGTGCGTCATCAAATGATTATCGAGACGTCTTACCGAACCACCATATGCAATTTGAAATGATGAAATTTGCACGTGCACATGGTGCGACAACTTATGACTTTGGAGGAACGGATAATAACCCAGATAAAGATTCTGAACATTATGGTCTTTGGGCGTTTAAACGTGTATGGGGTACGTATCTAAGTGAAAAAATAGGTGAATTTGATTATGTATTAAATCAACCACTTTATCAATTAATTGAACAAGTTAAACCACGTTTAACTAAAGCTAAAATTAAAATTTCTCGTAAATTAAAAGGTAAATAGTTTATTTATTATTAGAATTTAATCTGAACGATAACACAACTAACATTGTGACGTTCAGATTTTTTTAGGATAATAGGGATGGCTAAAATGGATGATTTTTTAAGATATAAGAATGGGGGAAAACCATAAGTGATTAAGAAAATGCTAACGTTCTCGTTAGGAAATAAATTTGCAATATTCTTGATGGTTGTATTAGTTATTCTAGGAGGTGTATATGCTAGTGCTAAATTAAAACTCGAGTTACTGCCAGATGTTGAAAATCCAGTCATATCTGTACAAACTACAATGCCGGGTGCGACACCTCAAACAACCCAAGATGAGATCAGTTCCAAAATTGATGACCAAGTGCGCTCACTCGCATATGTAAAAAGTGTGAAAACACAGTCAATACAAAATGCCTCTATAGTAACCGTTGAATATGACAATGATACGGATATGGATAAAGCTGAAGAAGTCTTAAAGAAAGAAATAGATAAGTTAGACTTCAAAGACGGTGTAAGTGAACCAGAATTAACACGAAATTCTATGGATGCATTCCCAATCGTAGCGTATTCATTTACCAATAAAAATAATGACCTCAAAGCGACGACAAAAGAAATCAATACACAACTTATCCCTAAATTACAAACCGTTGATGGCGTACAAAATGCGCAACTTAATGGTCAAACTACAAGACAAGTAACATTAAAATTTAAACAAAATAAACTAGATGAAGCTGGATTAACAGCTGATGACGTAGAGAATTACATTAAAACAGCAACACGTGAAACACCTCTAGGATTATTTCAATTTGGTAAAAATGAAAAATCAATCGTCGTTGATGGTCAATTCAAATCCGTCAATGCCCTTAAAAACTTAAAAATCCCATTAACAATAAGCGGTCAAAGCCAGGCAAGTAGTAGTGATGACCAATCCGGTAATGAGATGCGTAGTACTGGAGATAGCGCATCATCGTCAAGCGCTCAATCTCAAATGAACAATCAATCTCAAGCGTCTAGTGGTGAAATGCCAAGCGTACCGTTAAGTGACTTAGCAAATATTACTGTTGGAGATGAACGTGAATCAATTTCTAAGACGAACGGGAAAGATGCGGTCAATGTCCAAATTATGAAAGCACAAGATGCTAATACGGTTCAAGTTGCTAAAGATGCACAAAAGAAAATTGATGACTTTGTGAAAAACAATGATGACATTAAAGCGACTAAGACTATGGATACTGCTAAGCCAATCGAAGATTCACTTTATACTATGGTTGAAAAAGCAGCATTAGGAACTATTGTTGCAATTATTGTTATCTTATTATTCTTGAGAAATATTAGAACAACGGCTATATCAATAGTTTCTATTCCGCTTTCTATTTTAATCGCACTCATTGCATTAAAATTAAGCGATGTATCTTTAAATATTTTGACGCTAGGCGCATTAACAATCGCAATTGGTCGTGTGATAGATGACTCAATCGTTGTTGTTGAAAATATTTATCGACGATTATCAGATCCAAAAGAAGCATTGTCTGGAGACAATTTAGTAATCAGTGCAACGAGAGAAGTTTTTAAACCTATTTTATCTTCTACAATCGTTACGATAATCGTATTCTTACCACTTGCATTTGTATCAGGCTCAGTAGGTGAAATGTTTAGACCTTTCGCTTTAGCAATCGCCTTTAGTTTGTTAGCATCATTACTTGTATCTATTACTGTGGTACCTGCATTAGCTTCTACATTTTTCAAAAAAGGAATTAAGTTAAAGGCGCATTCGAGTAGTCAAAATGAAGAAAATCGTGGCGTCATAAGTAAGGGCTACCGTAAAATCCTTGGCTGGTCTTTAAATCATAAGTGGATTGTTTTAATTATTAGTGTCGTTATCCTAATTGGAAGCATTGCACTAGGTGGCTCAAAATTAGGTACAAGCTATATTTCGACTGGTGATGATAAATTCCTAGCTGTAACTTACACACCTAAACCTGGTGAAACTGAAAAAGCTGTGCTAAATCATGCAAAACAAGCGCAAGCCTATTTGCAATCGAAAGATAAAGTGAAAACTGTGCAATATTCTGTGGGAGGACCTTCACCTGCAGACCCAACTGGTAGCACGAATAGTATGGCGATTATGGTTGAATATGATAAAGACACACCTAACTTTGAAGAAGAACCTGATAAAGTGATTTCACATTTATCTAAGATGAATCAACCTGGTGAATGGAAAAATCAAGACATGGGTACTGGTTCTGGAAATGATTCGGTTGAAGTCACTGTAAAAGGACCTTCAACGAATGCAATCAAAGATACCGTTGCCAAAGTAGAGAAAGAAATGAAATCTGTTAGCGGTATAACTAATGTAAAATCAGATTTATCGCAAACGTATGATCAATATGAAATTAAAGTTGATCAAAATAAAGCAACTGAAAAAGGTATCTCAGCTGGTCAACTAGCATTGAATTTAAATGAGAATTTACCAGAAAAAACGATTACCACTGTTAAAGAAAATGGTAATAAAGTAGACGTCAAAGTTAAACAAAACAAACAGACAGATTGGTCTAAAGATAAATTGAATAATATGGAATTAAAATCACCAACTGGTGAAACAGTTCAACTGAAAGAAATCGCGAACCTTGAGCGTACAACAACACCAAGTAAACTCGTTCAAGAAGACGGAGATTATGCAACAACAGTATCTGGTAAAATCACAGATTCTGACGTTGGTGGCGTTTCAAGTAAAGTCATGAATAAAATTAATAATATAGACAAACCAGATAACGTTAAAATCAACGTTGGTGGTGCAACAGATGATATTAATCAAGCAATAAGTCAATTGGCATTTGCGATGCTAGTAGCTATCGTAATTGTTTATCTCGTATTAGTTATCACATTTAAAGGTGGCTTAGCGCCATTCACAATACTGTTCTCACTACCATTTACAGTTATCGGTGTCGTATTAGCATTACTCATTACGGGTGAAACTATTTCGGTGCCAAGTTTAATAGGTATGTTAATGTTAATAGGTATCGTTGTAACCAATGCCATTGTGTTAATAGATCGTGTGATTACAAATGAGCAAGAAGGTATGTCTATGAAAGAAGCATTGCTAGAAGCGGGAAGTACGCGTATTAGACCAATTCTGATGACAGCCATTGCCACTATTGGCGCATTGTTACCACTATTATTTGGTCAAGACAGCTCAATATTAATATCAAAAGGTATGGCAGCAACTGTCATTGGAGGATTAATTTCGTCTACACTGCTTACTTTAATTGTAGTACCTGTCATCTATGAAATCCTCTTCACTTTAAAAAATAAAATAACACGTAAATAAAACATATAGCCAACTACTGCTAATATGTAAAAAGAAGCCTAAGACATTGATTGATGCCTTAGGCTTCTTTTAATCTTATAAAGAATGGTTTAGTACATTACAAAAATTAAAATGATATAAATTACAAATAAAATAACTGATAGGATATTCAGAATTGAAACAGCTTTAGCATCATGTTTTAAAGCTTTGAATGCAGTTACTTCAACATTACCGACAAGTAGGGCTAATACAACAAAGACCCACCAGTTTTCAGCTGGAAATTGTAGTGTTGTTAAGGCTAATACAAATAGTAATAACACACCCATGATAATGCGTAAAATACGAATAAATATAGAATGCATTTTGAAAATACTTATATAACTAACAATGAGATATAAAACGGGTAATAATAATAAGTAGAGTTTCACCTGTTGTCTTCCTTTCTAATTACAACTTATATTATTTGTCTGAAAATAATATACAATTTATTACAAATTGGCAATTACTTAATGGATTGGAAAGGTGCCCAAGTATGACTATTCTTAGTTTAGATGATTACTACAGAAAGCGCTAGGGCAACAAATTAATCCTAAATTGGTCTAAATCAAGACAATCGTTATTTCTGACGTAATTTAGCACGTATGTCAGCAATTTGTAATTCGATGTCTTCTAATTGCTTAACGAGAGGATCTATCGTTTGATTTAGAGATTCTCGCTTTTCGAGGTCATTTTGTAATCGAACATAATCATATTTTAATTCATCTAATTGTGATTCTAAATCCATTAGTCTTAAACCCCTTTAACATCAAAATTTAATAATCACATTGAATTATAGCATGAAACAAGACACTTCTAAAAATGATGTAAATTATGTTAAAGTATTTAACTGTAATAAAATGTTTTAGTAGAAGGAAGGAACTACCGTGACAGAGCAGTTTATAATGATCATTCTTTTAATCGCGCTAGGATATCTATTGAAACGTATAAACTTTTTGAAAGCAGCAGATAGTCAAGTGTTATCAACGCTAGTACTTAATGTCACACTACCTTCTTTAGTTATTGTTAATCTTAACAGTGCATCATTAGATTTTTCATTTTCAATATTACCTATCATGATGATTGCATATGGTGTGCTTGCTAAGATAACTGTTTTATGGCTATTTAACAGACATAATAACCATATTAAAGGTACAGTAGGGATGATGACTGCATCACTTAACATTGGATTATTTGCTTATCCGCTAGTTGATACAATTTGGCCAAAGAACGGTATGATTTATTTTGGTATGGCTGATATTGGTGGCGCAATTATTATGTTTGGCGTAACTTATTTTGTTGGTAGCTATTTTAGTCAAGGCGGAGATCAGTTCGATTTTAAATATCTAGGTAAGAAACTTATTACATCCGTTCCGCTTGTCACATATATCATTATGTTTACTTTGAATATGCTAAATATTCATTTACCAAAGGTGTCAATTGATTTTTTCACAATTATCTCTAAAGCGAACATGCCACTTTCAATGATTTTATTAGGTGTTATGCTTAACTTCAAGATAGAACGCCATTTCTTACCCATTGCGATTAAATATTTATTAGCACATTATGGTTTAGGCTTAATAGCCGGACTACTCGTTCATTTCTTATTACCTGTTTCAGATGAAATGATTAAGACGACATTGCTTATTGCTTGGCTACTACCTGTAGGTGTAGCGATTATTCCATATTCTATTCAATTTAAATATAAAACGTTACCTTTAGTCGGTATGGTAACGAATATTTCAATCGTTATAAGTATTATCATTCTTTATATTTATCAGGCACTATTTGTATAATAAAGTAATATAAATATGAAAAAAGCAAGCAATTCTTTTTTAGAATTGCTTGCTTTTTATGATTAGCACATAAAACTTAACCTTTACCACCCATGAAGGCAGGGTAGTTCGTCATACCACCATCAACGTAAATTGTAGTTCCATGTATATATTTAGCTAAATCTGAAGCTAAGAATAAAGCAACATTAGCAACATCTTGTGCTTCACCTATTTCTTTAGCTGGAATCATTTCCAATGTTTCTGCGCGTGTATCTGGATCAGAAAATTTTTCCTTAGTATGTTCAGTAACGATTGCACCTGGAGAAATATTATTGATACGAATACCGTGTTGTGCATATTCCATCGACATTGTTTCCATCATTAATTTCAAACCGCCTTTACTAGCAGCATAGTTAACATAGTTAGGCCAAGGTATAGTATCGTGTACACTTGATGTATTGATGATAATACCTTTTTTATCTTCTTTTAAGAACTGATTAACAGCTTCTCTAGATCCTATAAAGGCCCCAGTCAAATTAATGTCTATCACTTTTTGCCATTCTTCAACAGACATTTTATGTGATGGAATTGGTTTTTCAAAGCCAGCATTATTAATCATAATGTCTAACGTACCAAATTCATTAACCGCAGCTTGTACTAATTGTTGTACATCTTCTTCAACGGCTACATCCGCTTGAACTGAAATGGCTTGTCCACCAGCATCATGAATGATATGTTTGACTGCTTCAATTTCGTCTAAATGACGATTTGAGCGATAATTTAAAACGACTTTTGCTTTTGCTTTACCAAAATTCTCAGCAAACGATTTACCAATGCCACTTCCGGCACCAGTTATAATAATAACTTTGCCTTCTAAATCTGAAAACAATCTGACTCCTCCTTAGAATTAATCAAACTATTTAAGATTTCCTAGTATAAATGCGGCAATGACAATTAGAACGATACCAGACCAAATACCAATCATTTGACGTTTGTCTTTTTTCTCGCCTAATAAGAAAATACCGCCTAATGTTGATACGATAACAAGTAATTGTGATAATGAGAAACTTGTTGCAACACCAACTTTAGGTTGTGAATAGAACATGAATAAGTTACCTACGGCCCATACAACACCAGGGATTAAGTTAAGCGCAGTAGATTTAATATTGGTTTCATGTTTCATTGATAGTAAGAAACCACCAATAGCCATACCAATTGATTGGAAGAATAATGCATCCGTACCACTGACACCAAAGATATCGGCAATTACGACATATCCAACATAACCCACTGTTGAAATGATAAGTATTAACATTGCTTTCTTAAATTCTGGATCATTGGATTGACCTTCATTCTTACCACGTAATGAGGTTAATGCGATACCTGTAACTAATAGAATCATTGCGATAATTCCTAACGTGACTTGAACACCGGTACTCCATTCACCAAGAAAAATAGCACTAAATAATGTCGTACCAACTAATTGCATACCAGTTGATATTGGCATTGTTTTAGACACACCGATTAAACTGATTGAACGTAATTGGTTACCTTGTCCAAATGCCCATAACGCACCTGAAATTAAGCCAACGATAATGACTGTTAAATTATCAAATTCTGCTTTACCAATTAAGAGTAATATGAAACCGACAATTAGTGCACCTAATGTCGTACCTCTAATTTGGTTGTAGGGACCGCCACCTACATAGACATTAATTAAAACAACACTCCCCCAAAATAGGGCTGGTAATAATGCGATAAGTATATCTATAAACTGCATTATACTGACACTCTCCTTATTTAATTACTTAAAAGTGCTTCCTTCCTATAACACTCGTGAACATTTTATCTGAAAAATATTCATTTTAAAATGTAAACGCTCAAATACAATCGTATTGAAAATAGAAAAGCATAGGAAAGGAACAGTGATTTCATTTAGAAGTTCGTTCTTTCCTATGCTTTCATATAAGCTTAATGATGTAATTGACTTGGATCAATTTTGTATTTAGTATATTCACTTTCAATTTCAAATCCTAATTCATTAAAACGTTCAACTAAGGCAGCATTTTTACTTCGTATTTTAAAATAAACTTTATTCACTGCATAGTGTTCAAAGGCATAATGTATTGCGTACGATAGTAAATCAAATGCGATCCCTTTTAGACGATAATCAGTATGTGAACTAAAATATCTTATTTCAGCTAGCGAAGATTGACTATCGATTTGTAAATAAAGATAACCTTTAAGTAAGCCTTCACTTACAAATAGGAATAAACGATTATATTCATCTAAAGTATTTACAATTTCTTTTGGTGTTAAAGCATTATGCCTAAATGTCTGCGCATGTAATTTACTAAAAGCACGTTGAAATCCCGGCTGATATTCAATGATGTTCATTTCAGCATCTGGTTCATTAAGTGATTGATAGACGTTTAAGTAATAATCCGTAAAGTTATAATTTGCATGAATCGTCTTCATTAAAGGTTTTGAATTTTGTGTGCAATCATTATAAGAGAAGTTAAATGTTGCATTAGCAGATTGTTCATCTCTTAATGCTGAAAATAAAGAAATAAAATGTGCCTCTGTAAAATCAAAATCTGTTTTAACGAATGGTCCAATAACTTTGTACTTATCTTCTTCATATAATATTCCAGTGATGAGTGCGACAATTGAGTCATCTTCTATTAAACAGAAAACACCTGTCGTATTGATAGATGCATTGAGCAACTGTTCTACATCATCATTAGACGAATGAAGTTTATATATATAAGACGCAATTTTGTCTGATGATGAATTAATAAAAGATATGATTTGGTTCAGGTTGCTTACTTTAATAATGTCCATAGCGTACCTCCATTTCAATATCAATTTGTTAAATTAATTATAAATTTATTTATTAGTAATTGAAAGTTTGGACTATTGTCTATCGTGTTACAATTGTATTATTATCAAAAACATTAACTGAGAGATCTTTTATCGAAAGGAAAGTTCTATGAAATCATTAATTTTAGCTGAGAAGCCATCCGTAGCTAGAGATATTGCTGAAGCTATGAATATAAAAGGGAAACGCAATGGTTATATTGAAAATGAGCGTTATATTGTTACATGGGCGTTAGGACATTTAGTTACTAACGCGCAACCTGAACATTATGATAAAGCATTTAAAGAATGGAAACTTGAAGATTTACCTATTATTCCTAAACAAATGCATACGGTCGTCATTGGTAAGACGAGTAAACAATTTAAAACTGTGAAATCACTTATATTAGATAAGAATGTTAAAGATATTGTCATCGCAACTGATGCTGGAAGAGAAGGGGAACTTGTAGCACGTCTCATATTAGATAAAGTGCATAATAAAAAGCCAATTAAACGTTTGTGGATTAGTTCTGTAACTAAGAAAGCAATACGTGATGGTTTTAAAAATTTGAAAGATGGTCGACAATTCCAACATCTTTATGAAGCAGCATTAGCTAGAAGTGAAGCGGATTGGATTGTAGGTATCAATGCTACACGTGCGCTTACAACAAAATATGATGCGCAATTATCATTAGGTCGCGTTCAAACGCCAACGATACAATTGGTCAATGCTAGACAACAAGCAATTAATCATTTTAAGCCCAAGAAATATTATACGTTGTCTAGTGAAATAGCTGGATTAATCTTCCAATTAGCAACGGATCGTCACCATATGACTAAAGAAGATGTCATGCAAATTGCAAATGAAGTCAAACATGCTGAAGGTAGCGTTGACAGCGTTGATAAGAAACTCAAAAAAAGTTATCCAAAACCACTTTATAATTTAACGGATTTGCAACAAGAAGCATATCAACGATACAAAATGGGACCTAAAGAAACACTTAATACCATTCAAAATTTATATGAGCGTCATAAAGTACTCACATATCCACGTACAGATTCTAATTATTTAACTGATGATATGGTTGATACGATTAAAGAACGATTACAAGCATTACTAGCTACTGATTATAAAGCACAAGTAAGGCCCCTAATAGGACAATCATACTCACGTAAAATGCGTATTTTTAATAATCAAAAAGTGTCAGATCATCACGCGATTATTCCAACTGAAGTACGTCCTGATATGGAACGTTTAAGCAATAGAGAAAGCAAGATATATATGATGGTGGCTGAAAGATTCTTGGAATCGTTAATGTCGCCACATGAATATGAAGCAATTAAAGTAAATGTTAGCGTTGGTAAACATACATTTGTTTTAAATGAAAAGATTACCCGTCAATTAGGCTATAAAGCACTTAAAATGAGTAATAATGATGTGGTTAAGGGTGCTTCTTTTAAAAAGGGTGAAAGTTATTATCTAAACAATATCAAGGTTAATGAACATGAAACAACGCCTCCAGAATACTTTAATGAAGGTTCACTGTTAAAAGCGATGGAGAATCCGCAAAACTATATTCAACTTAAAGAAAAGAAACACGCTAATACATTGAAGCAAACTGGTGGGATTGGCACAGTTGCGACGCGTGCTGATATCATTGAGAAGCTTTTTAATATCAATGCCATTGAATCTAGAGATGGCAAGATTAAAGTTACACCTAAAGGAAAACAAATTCTAGAGCTTGCGCCACAAGAATTAACATCTCCATTGTTGACGGCTGAGTGGGAAGAGAAGTTAATGCAAATTGAAAAAGGTAAGTACAATTCACGACGCTTTATTGATGAAATGAAGTCATTTACGCAAGCTATTGTAAATAATATTAAAAACAGTGAGCGAAAATACAAGCATGACAATTTAACGACAACAGAATGTCCTACCTGTGGGAAGTTTATGATTAAAGTTAAAACTAAAAATGGACAAATGTTAGTGTGCCAAGATCCTGCTTGCAAAACTAAAAAGAACGTACAGCGTAAAACCAATGCACGTTGTCCAAATTGTAAAAAGAAAATGACATTATTTGGTAGGGGAAAGGAAGCAGTATATCGATGTGTTTGTGGTCATACAGAAACGCAAGAACAAATGGATAAAAGGTTCAAAAATAAAACGAGTGGCAAAGTATCTAAAAAAGAAATGAAAAAATATATGAATAAAGAGGAGTCACTTGAGAATAACCCGTTTAAAGATGCACTGAAAAATCTAAAATTATAGTTTAAAATCGAACTTAATTAAGTTAAATATCGAAAAAGTTCGTTTTTAGTATTGTGTTTTTCGACAAGTAATATTAAAATATTAAAGTATTTCAATTAAAGGAGTTTAAAGCCGTGAAAAAATACTTTCAATTCGACGAGTATGATACTAACTATAAGAAAGAGATCATCGGTGGTATCACAACTTTCTTATCAATGGCATACATTTTAGCTGTAAATCCTCAAGTATTAAGTTTAGCAGGTGTTAAAGGCGTATCAGGCGACATGAAAATGGATCAAGGCGCTATTTTTGTAGCAACAGCTTTAGCAGCATTTGTGGGTTCTTTATTTATGGGACTGATTGCGAAATATCCGATCGCACTTGCACCAGGTATGGGACTTAATGCATTCTTCGCATTTACGGTAGTATTAACGATGGGTATTCCTTGGCAAATAGGTTTAACAGGGGTATTATTCTCGGGAATATTCTTTGCAATTCTAACTGCAACCGGTCTTCGAGAGATAATTATTAATGCTATTCCGTATCAAATGAAAATGGCAGTATCTGCTGGGATTGGATTATTTATTACTTTTGTAGGTTTACAAAGTGCTGGTATCATTGTAAAAAATGATTCTACATTAGTTACATTAGGACATTTAACTAAAGGTCCTGTTTTATTGGCAATCTTTGGTATCGCGATAACAATTATTTTATACGCTAGAAAAGTACCAGGCTCAATTTTTATTGGTATGATTATAACTGCTATCGTTGGAATGATAACAGGACTAATACATACACCATCAGGCATAGTAGGTAAAATACCTAGCATTACACCAACATTTGGTGCAGCCTTTGAAGCATTTAAAGATCCAGGCCAATTATTTACGATTCAATTTTTAATTGTTATTTTAACATTCTTCTTTATAGACTTTTTCGATACTGCAGGAACATTGGTGGCTGTAGCAAC
Source organism: Staphylococcus sp. GDY8P85P (assembly GCF_017892405.1). Classification (NCBI taxonomy): domain Bacteria; kingdom Bacillati; phylum Bacillota; class Bacilli; order Caryophanales; family Staphylococcaceae; genus Staphylococcus; species Staphylococcus sp. GDY8P85P. Next base: position 49,958 of record NZ_JAESLA010000001.1, read on the forward strand.
TCAAGCGGGTATTATGAAGGAAAACAAATTACCTAGAGCAGGTAGAGCGTTATTTGCCGATTCACTCGCAACTATTGTGGGCGCGATCTTTGGTACAACAACTACAACGTCTTACATCGAATCAACGTCAGGTGTAGCGGTTGGAGCAAGAACAGGGTTTGCAAGTATAGTAACTGGATTCTGTTTCTTGTTAGCATTATTCTTCAGTCCGTTAATTGAAATTGTTACAAGTGCAGTAACAACACCTGCATTAGTAGTGGTTGGTATTTTAATGGCTGCGAATTTTGCAGAAATTAACTGGAAGAAATTTGAAGTCGCAGTGCCAGCATTTATAACAATTATTATGATGCCACTATCATATTCAATTGCAACTGGTATTGCTTGTGGATTCATATTCTATCCAATTACAATGATCATTACAAAAAAACATAAAGAAGTACATCCAATTATGTATTTCTTAATGGTACTATTCATTCTATACTTCATCTTTGTACACGGCTAAATCGTCATAAAGGGCTGTAACAAAATAATAAGATAATGCTACTTTGCAAATTAATAGTAGTTGACTGAACTGAAAAGCGCTTAAATTAAGCTTTTTCAGTTCTAGTCATCCTTGCGGGCGGGGGCCCAGCAAAGAGAAACTCATTATTTAATTCTACAAGTTAAGCAAGCTAGGGGCGGACGATGAAATTAAAAGAATCCATCCCACTCCTTTCCTACGATTAGTCAAGCAGTTACAAATAAAATAAGCATTACTTAACTAAACCGTTCAATTTTAATTTTTTTGAATAAGATGTCAAATTGTAGTTGGTTGTACGTTTTGCTAATGTGGGGACATTTAATAATCGTACGATCTTTGATTCATTACCAGATAATGAATCGTTTTTAATAGTCGATTTATACAAGCGATGACGGCAGTCTTTTGAGATTACTCATTAGGCTGCTTTTTTAGTTTATAATAATAGTCGACGACATGATTATCGTAGTTACGTTAACTCTAAATAATACTCATCACTATCCAAAATAATAATTGTCTAGCTTTTTTACTTCCCGTTTATTAATTGTATCCCTATAGTGAGTGTTACTAGATTGATATCGTTTGATATCCATGCCTATATAAAAATAGCTGTGAAGAAATCTACCGTCATAGATCTCTTCACAGCTAATCTAAGATTGTTTTAAATTACCATTTTTTGGATTGATCATCTTTATATTGTGTGTAAACGACTTTAGCATCTTTATTACGAACGTAATTAGGTGCGTTTAAAACAACGAAAATAAAGAAAACCATTAGGAAGAATAGAATCCAATGGACAAACATACCAATAATAGGAATAAATGCGATAAAAGAACCAACAATACCTATAATAGGAATGATAGACATTGGCTTAATAGCATTTTGAGTATCTATTAATAGAATAAGAGCTACTATAAGATATAAAAAGGCATTGACTAATAAGGGTTGCCAACCGAAGCCTAAGATAAAGCTTCCGCCTAGAAATGGTATACCATAGAAAAATTCACAAATTAATAAGACGACGCTAATAATTGCAAGCGCAGTTTTAGTACCTTTCTTCAAAACATTCACCTCCGGATGTAAATAAAAGAAACAAATTCAAATTTCTACTATTAAATAGAAGAAATCAAAATTCATAACAACAATTACCTATATTATAAAGTAAAAACAAAAAAAGGGAAAAAATTTACCTAAAATGGTTGATGTCCTCATCTATTTAAAGTACAATACTTAGGTATGTGTTAGACAAAGTACAAAAAGTTATAGAAAAGCCTTGATTTATCAATGTTTTTCCTGTAACATATCTAATGTTGGACTTGATGAAAGCGATGAAGCGAAAGGTTACTGACACACCCGGCCGCTTTGCCATGGCGTTGTGTGAGATAGTTTTCGTGGAGAAGTCTATCACTTAAATGTAGACGAATAAGGAGGGAAAATTATGGCAAAACAAAAAATCAGAATCAGATTAAAAGCTTACGATCACCGTGTGATTGATCAATCAGCAGAGAAAATTGTTGAAACTGCAAAACGTTCTGGTGCAGAAGTTTCTGGACCGATTCCGTTACCAACTGAAAAATCAGTTTACACAATTATCCGTGCGGTGCATAAGGACAAAGATTCACGTGAACAATTCGAACAACGTACACATAAACGTTTAATCGATATTGTTAACCCAACACCAAAAACAGTTGATGCCCTAATGGGATTAAACTTACCATCTGGTGTAGACATCGAAATTAAATTATAATAGAAAATTTTAGGAGGTGGACTTTCGATGACCAAAGGAATCTTAGGAAGAAAAATTGGGATGACACAAGTATTCGGAGAAAACGGTGAATTAATCCCAGTAACAGTAGTAGAAGCAAGTCAAAACGTAGTATTACAAAAGAAAACTGAAGAAGTAGATGGCTACAATGCTATCCAAGTAGGTTTTGAAGACAAAAAAGCATATAAAAAAGATGCTAAATCAAATAAATATGCAAATAAACCAGCTGAAGGTCACGCTAAGAAAGCGGGCACAGCACCTAAGCGCTTCATTCGTGAATTCAGAAACGTTAATGTTGATGAATACGAAGTAGGTCAAGAAGTCACAGTAGATACTTTTGAAGCTGGAGACATTATTGATGTAACTGGAACTTCAAAAGGTAAAGGTTTCCAAGGTGCAATTAAACGTCATGGCCAAGCACGTGGACCAATGGCTCACGGTTCTCATTTCCACAGAGCACCAGGTTCAGTAGGTATGGCTTCAGATGCATCAAGAGTATTCAAAGGCCAAAAAATGCCTGGACGTATGGGTGGAAACACAGTTACTGTTCAAAACTTAGAAGTAGTTCAAGTTGATACAGATAACAACGTAATTTTAGTAAAAGGTAACGTACCTGGACCTAAAAAAGGTTTCTTAGAAATCCAAACTTCAATCAAAAAAGGTAATAAATAATAAGTAGCGAAAGGAGGAAAAGCATAATGGCTAATTATGATGTTTTAAAAGTAGACGGATCTAAATCAGGTTCTGTTGAATTAAGCGATTCAGTATTCGCTATTGAACCAAATAACAGTGTTCTTTTCGAAGCAATTAATTTACAACGTGCTTCATTACGACAAGGAACTCACGCAGTTAAAAATCGTTCTGCTGTACGTGGTGGCGGACGTAAACCATGGAGACAAAAAGGTACAGGACGTGCACGTCAAGGTACTATTCGTGCCCCACAATGGCGTGGTGGTGGTATCGTATTCGGTCCAACACCAAGAAGTTATGCATACAAAATGCCTAAGAAAATGCGTCGTTTAGCATTACGTTCTGCATTATCTTTCAAAGTGAAAGAAAACAACTTCACTATCGTTGATAATTTTGGTTTTGAAGCTCCAAAAACAAAAGAATTCAAAAACGTATTAACTACACTTGAACAACCTAAAAAAGTGTTAGTAGTTACTGATAGCGAAGATGTAAACGTTGAATTATCTGCACGTAACATCCCTGGCGTACAAGTTAGTACTGCTCAAGGATTAAACGTATTAGATATCACTAGCGCTGACAGTGTTATTATTACTGAATCAGCTGCGAAAAAAGTTGAGGAGGTGCTCGGATAATGGAAGCAAGAGATGTTCTTAAGCGCCCCGTAATCACTGAAAAATCTTCTGAAGCAATGGCTGAAGATAAATACACTTTTGACGTAGATACTCGTGCTAATAAAACACAAGTTAAAATTGCAGTTGAAGAAATTTTCGACGTTAAAGTTGCAAATGTAAACATCATCAACTACAAACCTAAGAAAAAACGTATGGGCCGTTACCAAGGCTATACAAACAAAAGAAGAAAAGCGATTGTTACTTTAAAAGAAGGTTCAATTGACTTATTCAACTAAACAATAAAATAAAAGTTACCATTAAGGAGGTAAGCGACAATGGCTCTTAAAAAATATAAGCCAATTACAAATGGTCGTCGTAATATGACTAGTTTAGATTTCGCTGAAATCACGAAATCAACTCCTGAAAAGTCATTATTACAACCGCTACCGAAAAAAGCGGGTCGTAACAACCAAGGTAAATTGACAGTTCGTCACCATGGTGGAGGACACAAACGTCAATACCGTGTTATCGATTTCAAACGTAACAAAGATGGAATCACTGCAAAAGTTGATTCAATCCAATATGATCCAAACCGTTCAGCTAACATTGCTTTATTAGTATATGCTGATGGTGAAAAACGTTATATTATTGCTCCAAAAGGATTACAAGTAGGCCAAGTAGTTGAAAGTGGTGCAGATGCTGACATTAAAGTTGGTAACGCATTACCTTTACAAAACATTCCTGTTGGTACTGTAATTCACAATATCGAATTAAAACCTGGTAAAGGTGGACAATTAGCTCGTTCAGCGGGTGCAAGTTCACAAGTACTTGGTAAAGAAGGTAAATACGTATTAATCAGATTACGTTCTGGTGAAGTTCGTATGATCTTATCAACTTGCCGTGCTACAATTGGACAAGTCGGTAACTTACAACATGAATTAGTTAATGTTGGTAAAGCTGGACGTTCTAGATGGAAAGGTATCCGTCCAACAGTTCGTGGTTCAGTAATGAACCCTAACGATCACCCACACGGTGGTGGTGAAGGTCGTGCTCCAATCGGTAGACCATCTCCAATGTCACCATGGGGTAAACCAACACTTGGTAAGAAAACTCGTCGTGGTAAAAAATCATCAGACAAACTTATCGTTCGTGGACGTAAGAAAAAATAATAACAACTTATTTGGGTGTGCGGCTTAATTGCTGCACGCACACAATAAGAAGGGAGGCGCCCAAATGGCTCGTAGTATTAAAAAAGGACCTTTCGTCGATGATCATTTAATGAAAAAAGTAGAAGCTCAAGACGGAAGTGAAAAGAAACAAGTAATCAAAACATGGTCTCGTCGTTCTACAATTTTCCCAAATTTCATCGGTCATACTTTTGCAGTATACGATGGTCGTAAACATGTACCTGTTTATGTAACTGAAGATATGGTAGGTCACAAATTAGGTGAATTTGCTCCAACTCGTACATTTAAAGGACATGCTGCAGACGATAAAAAAACTAGAAGATAATAAATAGAAGTAGAGGAGGAAATCCTAATGGAAGCAAAAGCGGTTGCTAGAACAATCAGAATCGCACCTCGTAAAGTAAGATTAGTTCTTGACTTAATTAGAGGTAAAAATGCTGGAGAAGCTATTGCTATTTTAAAATTAACTAACAAAGCTTCATCACCAGTAATTGAAAAAGTATTAATGTCCGCTTTAGCAAATGCTGAACATAACTATGACATGAACACTGATGAATTAGTAGTTAAAGAAGCATATGCAAATGAAGGACCAACTTTAAAACGTTTCCGTCCACGTGCACAAGGTCGTGCAAGTGCTATCAATAAACGTACAAGCCACATTACAATCGTCGTAAGTGACGGTAAAGAAGAAGCTAAAGAAGCTTAATAACTATTTAAGGAGGGAACACTGTGGGTCAAAAAATTAATCCTATCGGACTTCGTGTCGGTATCATCCGTGACTGGGAAGCAAAATGGTATGCTGAAAAAGATTTCGCTTCACTATTACACGAAGATTTAAGAATCCGTAAATTCATTGATAACGAATTAAAAGAAGCATCAGTTTCTCACGTTGAAATCGAACGTGCTGCTAACCGTATTAACATTGCCATTCACACTGGTAAACCAGGTATGGTAATTGGTAAAGGCGGATCAGAAATTGAAAAACTTCGTAATAAATTAAACAACTTAACTGATAAAAAAGTACACATCAACGTTATCGAAATCAAGAAAATTGATATCGATGCTCGTTTAGTTGCTGAGAATATTGCACGTCAATTAGAAAACCGTGCTTCATTCCGTCGTGTACAAAAACAAGCTATTTCAAGAGCTATGAAACTTGGTGCTAAAGGTATCAAAACTCAAGTATCAGGTCGTTTAGGCGGAGCTGACATTGCTCGTGCTGAACAATATTCAGAAGGAACTGTTCCACTTCATACTTTACGTGCTGACATCGATTATGCACATGCTGAAGCAGACACTACTTACGGTAAATTAGGTGTTAAAGTATGGATTTATCGTGGTGAAGTTCTTCCTACTAAGAATACTAGTGAAGGAGGAAAATAATAATGTTACTACCAAAACGTGTTAAATATCGTCGTCAACATCGTCCTAAAACAACTGGTCGTTCTAAAGGCGGTAACTATGTAACATTTGGTGAGTATGGATTACAAGCTACTACAACATCTTGGATCACTTCTCGTCAAATCGAATCTGCTCGTATTGCTATGACACGTTACATGAAACGTGGCGGGAAAGTTTGGATTAAAATCTTCCCTCATACACCATATACTAAAAAACCTTTAGAAGTACGTATGGGTGCTGGTAAAGGTGCCGTTGAAGGCTGGATCGCTGTTGTAAAACCAGGTAGAATTTTATTCGAGGTTGCAGGCGTATCAGAAGAAGTTGCTCGTGAAGCATTACGTTTAGCAAGTCACAAACTTCCAGTAAAAACTAAGTTTGTAAAACGTGAAGAATTGGGTGGTGAAACAAATGAAAGCTAAGGAAATTAGAGACTTAACCACTTCAGAAATCGAAGAACAAATCAAATCTTCAAAAGAAGAGCTTTTTAACCTACGCTTTCAGTTAGCTACAGGTCAATTAGAGGAAACTGCACGTATTCGTACAGTTAGAAAAACGATTGCACGTCTAAAAACTGTTGCTCGTGAAAGAGAAATCGAAGAAAGTAAAGCTAATCAATAAAACATTCGAAAGAGGAGGTTACAAAAGTGAGTGAAAGAAACGATCGTAAAGTTTATGTAGGTAAAGTTGTTTCAGATAAAATGGACAAAACTATCACTGTATTAGTTGAAACTTACAAAACACACAAATTATACGGTAAACGTGTAAAATACTCTAAAAAATACAAAACTCATGATGAAAACAATTCAGCTAAATTAGGAGACATTGTTAAAATTCAAGAAACTCGTCCTTTATCAGCATCAAAACGTTTTCGTTTAGTAGAAATTGTTGAAGAGTCAGTAATTATTTAATACAAGATTAGAGATAAGGGAGGTTTAACTAATGATCCAACAAGAAACTCGTTTAAAAGTAGCAGACAACTCTGGTGCTCGTGAAGTTCTTACAATTAAAGTATTAGGTGGATCTGGTCGCAAAACAGCGAACATCGGCGATGTTATCGTATGTACTGTTAAAAATGCAACACCAGGTGGCGTTGTTAAAAAAGGTGACGTAGTCAAAGCTGTTGTCGTTAGAACTAAATCAGGCGTTCGTCGTAATGATGGTTCTTATATCAAGTTTGATGAAAATGCATGTGTCATTATTCGTGATGACAAAGGCCCACGTGGTACTCGTATCTTTGGTCCTGTTGCTCGTGAATTACGTGAAGGCAACTTCATGAAAATCGTTTCATTAGCACCAGAAGTACTTTAATTTATAAAAACCAAATCATTTAAGGAGGTGCCCACATGCATATCAAAAAAGGTGACAACGTAAAAGTTATCGCAGGTAAAGACAAAGGTAAAGAAGGTAAAGTAATCGCTACTGAACCTAAAAAAGACCGTGTCGTTGTGGAAGGTGTTAACGTAATTAAAAAACACCAAAAACCAACTCAATTAAATCCTGAAGGTGGAATCTTAGAAACAGAGGCAGCAATCCATGTTTCTAACGTACAATTATTAGACCCTAAAACAAACGAACCTACACGTGTCGGTTACAAATTTGTTGATGGTAAAAAAGTTCGTATCGCTAAAAAATCTGGCGAAGAAATCAAATCTAATAATTAATAACTAGTTGAAAGGAGGATCCACTTTGAACCGTTTAAAAGAAAGATACAATACTGAAGTTACTGAAAACTTAGTTAAAAAATTCAACTATAGTTCTGTAATGGAAGTACCAAAAATCGAAAAAATCGTTGTAAATATGGGTGTAGGTGATGCAGTTCAAAACTCTAAAGTGTTAGATAACGCTGTAGAAGAATTAGAATTAATCACTGGTCAAAAACCATTAGTAACAAAAGCTAAAAAATCAGTTGCAACATTCCGTTTACGTGAAGGTATGCCAATCGGTGCGAAAGTTACACTTCGCGGAGAAAGAATGTATGAATTCTTAGATAAATTAATCGCAGTTTCATTACCTCGTGTACGTGACTTCCAAGGTGTTTCTAAAACAGCATTCGATGGTCGTGGTAACTACACATTAGGAATTAAAGAACAATTAATTTTCCCAGAAATCGACTATGATAAAGTAAGTAAAGTAAGAGGAATGGATATTGTTATCGTAACAACTGCTAACACTGACGAGGAAGCTCGTGAATTGTTAACAAACTTCGGTATGCCATTTCGTAAATAATCTCTAAAAAGGAGGCTAATTAAGTGGCTAAAACTTCTATGGTTGCTAAGCAACAGAAAAAACAAAAATATGCAGTACGTGAATATACTCGTTGTGAACGTTGTGGTCGTCCACATTCTGTATATCGTAAATTTAAATTATGCCGTATTTGTTTCCGTGAATTAGCTTACAAAGGGCAAATCCCTGGCGTACGTAAAGCTAGCTGGTAATATATAAGAGTCTGAAAGGAGGCAACAATCAATGACAATGACAGATCCAATCGCAGATATGCTTACTCGTGTAAGAAACGCAAACATGGTGCGTCACGAGAAATTAGAATTACCTGCGTCTAACATTAAAAAACAAATTGCTGAAATCTTAAAAAGTGAAGGTTTCATTAAAAACGTAGAATACGTTGAAGATGATAAACAAGGTGTTATTCGTTTATTCTTAAAATATGGTCAAAACAATGAACGTGTTATCACAGGATTAAAACGTATCTCTAAACCAGGTTTACGTGTTTATGCTAAAGCAAACGAAGTACCTAAAGTATTAAATGGTTTAGGTATTGCATTAGTTTCAACTTCTGAAGGTGTTATCACTGACAAAGAAGCAAGAAAACGTAACGTTGGCGGAGAAATTATCGCATACGTTTGGTAATAATAAATAAGGAGGTGCCATAACATGAGTCGTGTTGGTAAGAAAATTATTGACATCCCTAGCGACGTTACAGTAACTTTTGATGGTCATACTGCTACTGTAAAAGGTCCTAAAGGTGAATTAACTAGAACATTTAACGAAAGAATGACTTTCAAACAAGAAGAAAACACTATCGAAGTTGTAAGACCTACTGAGTCTAAAGAAGATAGAACAGTTCATGGTACAACTCGTGCTTTATTAAATAATATGGTACAAGGTGTTTCTCAAGGTTTCGAAAAAACACTTGAGCTTGTTGGTGTAGGTTACCGTGCTCAAATGCAAGGTAGTGACTTAGTATTAAACGTTGGTTACTCTCACCCTGTTGAAATTAAAGCTGAAGATGGCATTACTTTCGCAGTAGAGAAAAACACAACTGTTAGAGTATCTGGTGTATCTAAAGAACAAGTTGGTGCAATCGCATCTAACATCCGTTCAGTAAGACCTCCAGAACCTTACAAAGGAAAAGGTATCCGTTACCAAGGTGAATACGTTCGCCGTAAAGAAGGTAAAACAGGTAAATAATAGATAACTCTCTTAAGAAAGGAGTAATACAATGATCAGTAAAATTGATAAAAACAAAGTGCGTTTGAAAAGACATGCTCGTGTGCGTACTAAATTATCAGGTACAGCTGAAAAACCACGTTTAAATGTATATCGTTCAAACAAACACATTTATGCACAAATTATCGATGATGTTAAAGGCGTAACTTTAGCTCAAGCTTCATCAAAAGATAAAGATATCGCAAGCGAATCAGCTTCTAAAGTAGATTTATCTACAAAAGTAGGCGAAGCAATTGCTAAAAAAGCATCAGAAAAAGGCATTAAAGAAATCGTATTTGATCGTGGCGGTTATTTATACCATGGTCGTGTAAAAGCTTTAGCAGAAGCTGCTAGAGAAAGCGGATTAGAATTTTAATTTAAAGGAGGGACAAATACATGGCTCGTAGAGAAGAAGAAACGAAAGAATTTGAAGAACGCGTTGTAACAATCAATCGTGTTGCTAAAGTTGTTAAAGGTGGACGTCGTTTCCGTTTCACTGCATTAGTAGTAGTTGGAGACAAAAATGGTCGTGTAGGTTTCGGTACTGGTAAAGCTCAAGAGGTACCAGAAGCTATCAAAAAAGCTGTCGAAGCAGCTAAAAAAGATTTAGTAGTTGTTCCACGTGTTGAAGGAACTACTCCTCACACTATCACTGGTCGTTATGGTTCAGGTAGCGTATTCATGAAACCAGCTGCACCTGGTACAGGGGTAATCGCTGGTGGTCCAGTTCGTGCCGTATTAGAATTAGCAGGTATCACTGATATCTTAAGTAAATCATTAGGATCTAACACACCAATCAATATGGTTCGTGCTACAATCAATGGTTTACAAAACCTTAAAAATGCTGAAGATGTTGCTAAATTACGCGGCAAATCAGTAGAAGAATTATATAATTAAGGAGGGAAAATAGATAATGGCTAAATTACAAATTACCCTCACTCGTAGTGTTATTGGTCGTCCTGAAACACAACGTAAAACTGTTGAAGCTTTAGGTCTTAAAAAGACTAATAGTTCAGTAGTAGTTGAAGATAACCCTGCAATCCGTGGGCAAATCAACAAAGTTAGACACTTATTGACAGTAGAAGAAAAATAATTAAGGAGGTGCCTATATAATGAAATTACATGAGTTAAAAGCAGCTGAAGGTTCACGTCGTGTACGTAACCGTGTTGGCCGTGGTGCTGGTTCTGGTAATGGTAAAACTAGTGGTCGCGGACAAAAAGGTCAAAAAGCACGTTCAGGTGGTGGCGTAAGACCAGGATTTGAAGGTGGACAATTACCTTTATTCCGTCGTTTACCAAAACGTGGTTTCACTAACATTAATCGTAAAGAATATGCTATTGTTAACTTAGACCAACTTAATAAATTTGAAGATGGTACTGAAGTAACTCCAGCTTTATTAGTTGAAACTGGTGTAGTTAAGAATGAAAAATCTGGTATTAAAGTACTAGGTAACGGCTCACTTGATAAAAAATTGACAGTGAAAGCTCACAAATTCTCAGCTTCAGCAGCAGAAGCAATTGATGCAAAAGGTGGAGCACACGAGGTGATCTAATGTTTCAAACGCTTGTGAGCTTCTTTAAAACTAAAGAAGTTCGAAACAAGATTTTCTTTACCTTAGCAATGTTAATCATATTCAAAATAGGAACTTACATTCCGGCTCCAGGTGTTAACCCTGAGCCTTTTGAACAACAAGGTTCTGATCAAGGAGTCGCCGCTCTTCTTAATACGTTTGGTGGCGGAGCCTTAAAGAACTTTTCAATATTTGCTATGGGCATTATGCCCTACATCACTGCATCTATCGTAATGCAATTATTACAAATGGATATTGTTCCGAAATTCTCTGAATGGGCGAAACAAGGTGAAGTAGGTAAAAGAAAGCTTAGCAATGTAACACGTTATTTCGCTATCATTTTGGCTTTTATACAGTCAATTGGTATGGCATTCCAATTTAATAACTATTTAGGTGGTAAATTAATTATTCACCAATCTGTAATGAGTTATTTATTGATTGCCGTTGTTTTAACAGCAGGAACAGCATTTCTAATTTGGCTTGGTGACCAAATCACTCAATTTGGAGTGGGTAATGGTATTTCTATCATTATCTTTGCAGGTATCTTATCAACATTGCCGTCATCAATTATTCAATTTGTGCAACAAGCATTTGTTGGTAATGATGATACAACGTTGGCATGGTTGAAAGTGATTGGCTTAATTGTAGGATTAGTTTTACTTACAATTGGTGCGATTTATGTACTAGAAGCAAAACGTAAAATTCCTATCCAATACGCTAAAAAACAATCTGCACAAAGTTTAGGATCTCAAGCAACATATCTACCTTTAAAAGTTAACTCTGCAGGGGTAATTCCAGTAATCTTTGCGATGGCATTTTTCTTATTGCCAAGAACATTAACACTGTTCTTCCCTAAAGCTGATTGGGCGCAAACTATATCTGAATATGCTAACCCTTCAAACACTTACGGCATGATTGTTTATGTAATTCTAATTATTGCATTTACGTATTTCTATGCCTTTGTTCAAGTTAATCCTGAAAAAATGGCTGACAACTTGAAGAAACAAGGTAGTTACGTTCCAGGTATCAGACCTGGCGATCAAACTAAAAAATATATTACTAAAGTACTTTATCGCTTAACTTTTGTCGGCTCTATTTTCTTAGCAGTCATTGCGATATTACCAATTCTAGCAACTAAGTTTATGAGTTTACCTCAATCCATTCAAATTGGTGGTACAAGCTTATTAATCGTAATTGGTGTAGCAATTGAAACTATGAAATCACTTGAAGCTCAAGTGAGTCAAAAAGAATATAAAGGCTTTGGTGGTAGATAATTTGTAGGAGGGCAATTTATGAATATCATTTTAATGGGTTTACCTGGCGCAGGTAAAGGTACTCAAGCGAGTGAAATTGTTAAGAAATTCCCAATACCACATATATCTACTGGTGACATGTTCAGAAAAGCGATTAAAGATGAAACAGATTTAGGAAAAGAAGCTAAATCTTACATGGATCGTGGAGAATTAGTCCCTGATGAAGTTACTGTAGGTATCGTTAAAGAAAGAATATCTGAAGACGATGCAAAAAAAGGATTCTTATTAGATGGCTTCCCAAGAACAATCGATCAAGCTGAGGCATTAAATGAAATTATGTCTGAGCTTGGTAGAAACATTGATGCGGTTATAAACATCGAAGTTCCTGAGGAAGAATTGATGAATCGTCTTACAGGTCGTCGTATCTGTGAGAAATGTGGTACGACTTATCATCTTGTATTTAATCCTCCAAAGGTTGATTGTATTTGTGATATCGATGGTGGAAAACTTTATCAACGTGAAGATGATAATCCTGAAACAGTATCTAATCGTTTAAACGTTAATGTTAAGCAGTCTAAACCTATTTTAGAGTATTATAATGAAAAAGGTGTGCTTAAAAACATTGATGGCGCGAAAGATATTGACGATGTAACCAAAGATGTCATTGATATCTTAGATCAATTAAAATAGATCAACTTAATACGGTCTAGGTTTATGTGAATTTGATTAGGTTTCTCTGGCAAGAATTAATTTTCTGAGTGTCGAATGACGATAATAATTCCCGCATTTTGTTAAACTTATTATAACTAGTCACTATATTAGATTCGTATCGTTGAAGTTGTCTATTGACGATTACCTTACTATTGTAAAAAGGGGGAAGTTAATCAATGGCGAAACAAGATGTAATTGAATTAGAAGGTACAGTATTAGATACTTTACCAAATGCTATGTTTAAAGTAGAATTAGAAAATGGTCATGAAATTTTAGCGCACGTGAGTGGTAAAATTAGAATGAATTATATTCGTATTCTACCTGGCGACAAAGTAACTGTAGAAATGTCTCCGTATGATTTATCACGCGGTAGAATTACTTATCGTTATAAATAATCGTCACTCCATAATATAGGGAGGTATAAAAATGAAAGTAAGACCATCAGTTAAACCAATTTGCGAAAAATGTAAAGTCATTAAACGTAAAGGTAAAGTAATGGTAATTTGTGACAATCCTAAGCACAAACAAAGACAAGGTTAATAAAAGAGAGGTGTAAATATATATGGCACGTATTGCAGGAGTAGATATTCCACGTGAAAAACGTATCGTTATTTCATTAACATATGTATATGGTATTGGTACTTCAACAGCTAAAAAAATCGTTGAAGAAGCTAACGTATCAGCAGACACACGTGTAAAAGATTTAACAGATGACGAATTAGGTCGTATTCGTGAAGTTGTTGACAGTTATAAAGTTGAAGGTGACTTACGTCGTGAACAAAACTTAAACATTAAACGTTTAATGGAAATTTCATCATACCGTGGTATCCGTCACCGTCGTGGTTTACCAGTTCGCGGTCAAAAAACTAAAAACAACGCACGTACGCGTAAAGGCCCAGTTAAAACTGTAGCTAACAAGAAAAAATAATAGGTAAAGGAGGCAAAATATAAATGGCACGTAAACAAGTATCTCGTAAACGTAGAGTTAAAAAGAATATTGAAAATGGTGTGGCTCACATCCGTTCAACATTCAACAATACAATCGTAACTATCACTGATGAATTTGGTAATGCTTTATCTTGGTCATCAGCTGGTGCATTAGGTTTCAAAGGATCTAAAAAATCAACTCCATTCGCAGCGCAAATGGCTTCTGAAACTGCATCAAAATCAGCAATGGAACATGGTTTAAAAACTGTTGAAGTAACAGTAAAAGGACCTGGACCAGGTCGTGAATCAGCTATCCGTGCATTACAATCAGCTGGTCTAGAAGTAACTGCAATCAGAGACGTTACTCCAGTACCACATAACGGTTGTCGTCCACCAAAACGTCGTCGCGTCTAATTTTTAATAGATTGTTATTGTTACAGGTCACTGAGCGAAACAGTTTAAAATTAAGTCGACGTAATTAAGGAGGATTTTTGTAAATGATAGAAATTGAAAAACCTAGAATTGAGACAATTGAAATTAGTGAAGATGCTAAATTCGGTAAGTTCGTTGTTGAACCACTAGAACGTGGCTACGGTACTACACTAGGAAACTCCTTACGTCGTATCCTACTATCTTCATTACCAGGTGCAGCCGTTAAGTACATTGAAATTGAAGGTGTTTTACACGAGTTCTCAGCTATAGATAATGTTGTTGAAGATGTTTCTACTATCATTATGAACATCAAAAAATTAGCACTTAAAATCTATTCTGAAGAAGATAAAACATTAGAAATCGATGTTCGAGATGAAGGCGAAGTTACTGCAAGTGACATTACTCATGATAGTGATGTGGAAGTTCTAAATCCAGAACTTAAAATCGCAACAGTGTCTAAAGGTGGACATTTAAAAATTCGTCTTGTTGCTAACAAGGGTAGAGGTTACGCATTAGCAGAACAAAATAATACTAGTGATTTACCAATCGGTGTAATTCCTGTTGATTCACTATACTCACCAGTTGAACGTGTTAACTATACAGTTGAAAATACACGTGTCGGTCAAAGTAGTGATTTTGATAAATTAACTTTAGATGTTTGGACTAATGGTTCAATCACTCCACAAGAGTCAGTATCATTAGCTGCTAAGATTTTGACTGAACATTTAAATATTTTTGTAGGTCTTACAGATGAAGCACAAAATGCTGAAATCATGATTGAAAAAGAAGAAGATCAAAAAGAAAAAGTACTTGAAATGTCTATCGAAGAATTAGACTTATCAGTACGTTCATACAACTGTTTAAAACGTGCAGGAATCAATTCAGTTCAAGAGTTAGCTGATAAATCTGAAGCTGATATGATGAAAGTTCGTAATTTAGGTCGTAAATCTCTAGAAGAAGTTAAATATAAATTAGAAGATTTAGGATTAGGATTAAGAAAAGAAGATTAATAAGTTAAAGGAGGTCAACTCATGGGTTACAGAAAATTAGGTCGTACTTCTGATCAACGTAAAGCTATGTTACGTGACTTAGCTACTTCACTTATCGTTAGTGAACGTATTGAAACTACAGAAGCTCGTGCAAAAGAAGTTCGTAGTGTTGTTGAGAAATTAATCACTTTAGGTAAAAAAGGAGATTTAGCTTCTCGTCGTAATGCTGCTAAAACATTACGTAATGTTGAAATCTTAAACGAAGATGAAACGACACAAACTGCACTTCAAAAATTATTCGGTGAAATTGCTGAACGTTATACAGAACGTCAAGGTGGTTACACTCGTATTCTTAAAGTAGGTCCTCGTCGCGGAGACGGTGCTGAATCAGTTATCATCGAATTAGTAGATTAATTCAAGATATAAATACACTAACTACTTATATGTAAAGCAAATGAGTGCAACGATAATGTTTGCCACATACAAATATTGTCTAGCTCAGAGTGCCCCATCAATTAAATAAATTTCAAAGCGTGAACTCAACTAAAATATGATGGGGTGCGCGCTTTTTTATTTTAATAGCGCATATCAGCAACCAATTATATAAAATGTTCTCATATGATGAGATACGAACTTTTAATATTTGACTGCAAATTCAAGGTAGTTGACTAAATTGAGATGGCTCAATTAAATGCTAATGACTATAGTCAACCATAGAGAGGCGGGATATTGAATTCAATTAGAATTCTATCCGGTCCTCTTTTTATATTCAGAAATGAAACAAAGTTTCATATACATGATAATCATATTCATGTAAACTATAAGAGTACAAATTTTTAGGAGGGATTCTAGTGGAGGCAAATCATACAAATATTATTGAACTTAAGCATATCGATTTTCAATATCAAGGCGATGCAGCCTTCACACTGAACGATGTATCCTTTCAAATCCCTAAAAATAAATGGACTTCTATAGTTGGTCACAATGGCTCTGGAAAATCTACAATTGCTAAACTCATTGTTGGTATTGAAACGGCTACGAATGGTACGGTATATTTTAATCAATCACCGATTATTAACGAGGAGTTTAAAAATATACGTGAACACATAGGCATTGTCTTTCAAAACCCTGAGAACCAATTTGTTGGTTCAATTGTTAAATATGATGTTGCCTTCGGTTTGGAAAATCATTCTGTTCCCACAGAAAAAATGAAAGTCATCGTTGCTCGGGCGATTAGTGATGTTGGAATGACTGATTATGCTGACTATGAGCCACATTCACTATCAGGTGGTCAAAAACAACGCGTCGCTATTGCAGGCGTATTAGCATTAAGCCCAACCGTGATTATTTTAGATGAAGCGACGTCTATGTTGGATCCTCAAGCTAAAAAATCATTATTACGCTTGATTCAAGATGTCAAAGCAACGAAAGATGTGACAATTATATCTATTACACATGATTTAACTGAAGCACTTGAAGGAGATCATGTGATTGTGATGAATCACGGAACAGTTTATAAAGAAGGTAGCCCTAAGGCAATTTTCAAAGATATACATATGTTACAAGAACTTGGTCTAGATTTACCTTTTTCAATGAAAATGAATCAATTGCTAGGATTTGATGATCAGTTCATAACATATGAAGGGTTGGTAGAAAAGCTATGATAATTAAGTTTAATGATGTTGCTTATACCTATCAACGAGGTACACCTTATGAGTATAATGCATTAAAACATATTAATTTAACAATTGAACAAGGAAAGTACTACGCTATTGTAGGACAAACTGGAAGTGGAAAATCAACCTTAATTCAACATTTTAATGGGTTACTAAAACCAACAAACGGTTATATAGAGCATGATCAACTGACAATTACAGCAAAGACTAAAGATAAGTGGATTAGGCCTATACGACAAAAAGTTGGCCTAGTGTTTCAATTTCCTGAATCACAATTATTTGAAGACAATATTGAAAGAGAAATTGAGTTTGGACCTAAGAACTTTGGCATGAATGTTGAAGAAGTGAAGGAAAGAGCATTTGATTTATTATTAGAGTTAGGTTTTCCAAGAAATGTTATGTCACTGTCACCCTTTCAAATGTCGGGGGGACAGATGCGTAAAATTGCAATTGTTTCAATATTAGCTATGGACCCAGATGTGATTGTGTTAGATGAACCTACAGCTGGTTTAGATCCAAAAAGTCGTCAACAAGTGATGGCGTTATTTAAAGAAATACAAATAAAGCAAAATAAAACAATCATCCTTGTGTCTCATGATATGAATGAAGTTGCAAAATACGCTGAAGAGATTATCGTGATGAATGATGGCAATATTGTTGAACAAGTAACACCTAAGGAATTGTTCAGACAAGTGAATCGATTAGAAGAATGGCATATAGCATTACCAGATGTCGTCCAATTACAACGTGATATTGAAATAAAACACGGCATTGAATTTAAGACAATCGCATTATCAGAAGATGAATTTGTAACGATGTATCAGGAGTGGCAACAACATGAAGAATAAATTAATTATAGGTAGATACTTGCCTAATAACTCAGTTATTCACCATCTAGATCCACGGGCTAAGGTCTTATTTGTATTTTTGTTTATTATTCTAATCTTTTTTGCACATTCATTTGCAACGTTTGGTTGGATTATATTATTAATATTAGTATTTATGTTTTTAGCGAAGATTAAATTTTGGTTCCTAATTAAAGGTTTGACACCGATATTTATCTTTACGTTATTTACATTTGCAATGCATATCTTTTTCACACATGGTGGCACGCGACTAGTAGATTACGGAATCATAAAAATTGATAGTGCCGGCATACTAGAAGGTATATTTATATCATTACGTCTGATTACTATCGTGATGGTTGCAACGATAATGACTTTATCTACAAGTCCTATTGATTTGACAGATGCTTTTGAAAAATTATTAACACCATTAAAATGGTTTAAGATACCTGTACATCAACTAAGTATGATTATGTCAATCGCATTAAGATTCATTCCAACCTTAATGGATGAATTAGATAAAATTATATTAGCTCAAAAATCACGTGGTTCTGAGTTGAGTTCAGGTGGACTAATGACACGTATTAAAGCATTTATACCTTTAATGATTCCGTTATTTATTTCAGCTTTTCAAAGGGCTGAGGAGTTAGCAATTGCTATGGAAGTGCGTGGTTATGATGCAAATGTAAAGCGAACAAGTTATAGAAAATTACAATGGCGAATGGCTGATACGATGTGCTTAATCAGTTTCATTCCCATAGCTTGCGTATTATTCGTATTAAAATACATTGGAGTGTAATACAGTGCGTATACTCGTTAATATTTCTTATCAAGGAAGTCAATTTCTGGGCTTCCAAATTCAGCAACAAGGAAGAACGGTCCAACAACAATTTGAAAAAATATTAAAGCGTATGCATCGTCGCCATGTCCGAATTCATCCTTCTAGTCGCACTGACAGAGGTGTGCATGCATATGAACAGTTTTTTCACTTTGATACTGAATTAAACATTGAACCTAAGCAATGGAAGTATGCAATGAATCGTGCGTTACCAGACGATATATATGTGAATGATGTCCAACGCGTCGATGATCAATTTCATTGTCGTTACGACTGTGTTGGTAAACGATATCGTTACAAAGTCTATCAAGGATCTCATCGTAATCCTTTTGAAAGCGGCCTAAAGACATTTATCAAAGAAGATTTAGATTATTCTAAAATGAACGAAGCAGCGAAGCATTTTATTGGAACACACGATTTTACAGGATTTTGTTCTCAAAAGACTGAAGTTGAAAGTAAAGTGCGAACGTTGTATCAAAGTGAAATCATCATAACTGATGAGGGTTTTGATTATGTAGTGACTGGATCCGGCTTCTTATATAATATGGTTCGCGTGTTAGTAGCGTTTTTAATTGAAGTTGGAAAAGGTAAGCGTAACCCTAATGAAGTACCGACATTATTAAATGAAAAAAATAGAGATAAAGTACCATTTACTGCTCCGGCAGAAGGGCTTTATTTAGAGAAGATATATCTCTCAGAAAAAGGCTTAACAACAGACTTTGGAGATAATATTAAAATTCATCGTAAAAAATCACTACAAAATGATTAAATTGCATTGACAAACGGAGCTATAAAATATAACATAGTTAACGGTATTGTTTTATATCCACCCCATGATAAGCCCCGGAAACTTATTGTGTTACAAGATATATAAGCAAATTATACAGGAATAAAATAAATGAACATTTACGCTTTGAAATCGTAACAGAATGAATAGATTGCAGGCCTCGTTCGTAGGTTCGACTGCGATACGTACCTGTAATCTAAAACGAAGCATTTATTTTTAGGAGGACAATTATTATGCGTCAAACATTTATGGCAAATGAATCAAACATTGAGCGCAAATGGTATGTTATTGATGCTGAAGGCCAAACATTAGGTCGTTTATCATCTGAAGTAGCATCTATCTTACGCGGTAAAAATAAAGTAACTTACACACCACACGTTGACACAGGTGATTATGTCATCATCATCAACGCTGCTAAAATCGAATTAACTGGTAAAAAAGAATCAGATAAAATCTATTACCGTCACTCAAATCACCCAGGTGGTATCAAATCAGTTACTGCTGGTGAATTAAAACGTAATAACCCAGAACGTTTACTTGAAACATCAATCAAAGGTATGTTACCAAGTTCACGTTTAGGTGAAAAACAAGGTAAAAAATTATTTGTATATGGTGGCGCTGAACATCCACACGCTGCACAACAACCAGAAAACTACGAGTTACGTGGTTAATTAGAAGGAGGAAATGACATTGGCACAAGTTGAATATAGAGGCACAGGCCGTCGTAAAAACTCAGTAGCACGTGTACGTTTAGTACCAGGTGAAGGTAATATTACAGTTAACGAACGTGACGTGCGTGAGTACTTACCATTCGAATCATTAATCTTAGACTTAAACCAACCATTTGATGTTACAGAAACTAAAGGTAACTATGATGTATTAGTTAACGTACACGGTGGTGGTTTCACTGGACAAGCACAAGCTATCCGTCACGGAATCGCACGTGCATTATTAGAAGCAGATCCTGAATACAGAGGTTCATTAAAACGCGCAGGTCTATTAACTCGTGACCCACGTATGAAAGAACGTAAAAAACCAGGTCTTAAAAAAGCACGTCGTTCTCCACAATTCTCAAAACGTTAATTGCCAAAGCTGTTGCGAATTTATTCGCTTACAGATTTGGTACGCAAATTGCGTCAGCAAGTTGTGTTCCATTAGAACGATTAAAGCACTTCTCAATTTTGAGAAGTGCTTTTTTATATGCGTAAAAGGGAGCGGGACAGAATTCTTTTATTCGTCGTCCACTCCCAGCTTGCTTTGCTTGTAGAATTGCTTGATGAAATTCTTTTTGCTGGGGCCCCGAACCCCAACTTTCTTAGCTTGTAAAATCACTTTCGTGATTTTTTGTGTTGGGGCCCCGCCCGCAAGGATGACTAGAACTGATAAAAGCTTGAATTAAGCGCCTTCTCAGTTCAGTCAGCTACTGCGAATTTGCAAAAATAGCTTCATTATATTATTTATGTCCCAGCCTCTTTGAATTATCTTTTTACTTTTTAAATACTTCTTCGACGACTTCTGTCATATCATTATGAATGACTAAATCTGCTTTTCTATCATATGGTGTTTTATCTCGATTAATGATAACTAATTGATTACCAGTAAAGTTAGAAATAAAACCAGCAGCTGGTTGTACTACAAGTGATGAACCTAATACGATGACAGTGTCAGCCTTTTGGATTTTATCAAGCGCACGAAAAACAGTTGGTTGATCCAACATTTCACCATATAAGACAATGTCTGGTCGAATAACTTCACCACATGATTCACAATATCTTAATTCATGATCCATGACATAAGATTTTGTGTATTCCTCACCACACTTAATACAATAGAATCGATTGAGTGTGCCATGAATTTCATCGATATGTTGACTTCCTGCATCTTCATGTAAGCCATCAATGTTTTGAGTGATGACACCCAAAGATTTACCTTCTTTTTCTAACTCTGCAATCCATTCATGAACAATATTAGGTTTTTTATCAGCTACAAGTAAACGCTTATGATAAAAATCAATAAAGCTTTCTTTATTATCATTAAGATGGTCAATACTTAATAAATATTCTGGAGAGTAGCCATCTTTGGATATTTCATCAAATAATCCTCCCATAGAGCGGAAATCTGGAATTCCACTTGCAACAGAAACACCAGCGCCCGTAAAGAAGACAATATGATTTGATTTATCTACAATTTCTTTTAACTTTTCAATCTTATTACTCATTCAAAACACTCCATATACACAAATTGATTCTAACTTTTGATAGAATTATTTTTAATATTACTTATATACTTATTACAACATACTATCAGATATACTTTCTAGAAATTGCTTTCTAAATATAAGATTTAAATGTAAGCGCATTGATAAAAATGTTAGAGTTCACTAGATTTATAGTATAAAATTAATATGTGCGAATTAATTTTAATAAATTCAAGTATCCAATGTATATCATTTACTTGAAAATGTGATGTGGGAAGTGAAGAGTTGAATGAATAAATACGATCGTTTAGATGAAATAACTAAACTCGTAAATCAAAGAGGCACTGTTAGAACTAATGAGATTGTAGAAGAATTAAATGTATCGGATATGACAGTAAGACGTGATTTAGCTGAACTTGAAGAAAAAGGATTACTTACCAAAATTCATGGGGGCGCAAGAAGTAATGCGATGTTTCAATTTAAAGAGAAGTCACATCAAGAGAAACACACACACAATATAGAAGAAAAACGAAACGTTGCACGAAAAGCCGTTCATTTAATCGAAGAAAACGATACGATTTTTCTTGGACCTGGTACGACAATAGAATGTTTAGCCGAAATCATGGAGTTAAAATCGCTAACAGTTATCACAAATTGTTTTCCAGTGTTTAAAATATTGTTTGAAAAAAGATCAATTGATTTTAAAGTTTATTTACTTGGTGGGGAAATGAGGGCGTTAACCGAGTCATTTGTAGGTGAAATGGCCAATGCACTGCTTAAAACAAAACGTTTTAGCAAAATGTTTTTTAGTTGTAATGGCATTAAAGATGCAGATGTTCTTACATCAACAGTTGATGAAGCGTATACCCAACAACTAGCTTTAGAACGCTCCGTAGAAAAATATTTATTGATAGATTCGTCAAAGCTAGGAAAAGAGGACTTTACTCAATTATGCAAGTTAGACGATTTAACTGCAGTTATCATTGATAAAGGCGATGATGATAACATGGAAACGTTAAGATCTTATACTGAAGTAATTGAATAACTAAAACAGCAACCTAGGCTGGGACAAAAATAATATAATGAAGCTATTTTGCAAATTCGCAGTAGCTGACTAAACTGAGAAGGCGCTTAATTCAAGCTTTTCTCAGTTCTAGTCACCCTTGCGGGGGTGGGACAACGAATTTTAAAAGAATTCTGTCCCACTCCCGGTTTTTTTATATTTTAAAAAGATAAATAAACATAAAACAAAACAATTTTGTTTAAAACAACTAATTATCAAACAATATTCAAACATTTAATGTTGATTATTTGTTTGTTTATGTTTATAATTTAAACATAAAGAGTTGAAAGCGCTTTTTCACAATTTAAAGATAAACACATATATGTGAATCAATTTATTAAAGGAGAATGATTATGACAGTTATTATTGGTTCAGATGTAGACGGTAAACGACTCAAAGAAGTAGTCAAAGCATTTTTAAAAGAGAATAATCATGAAGTATTAGATGTAACAGAAGGTAAAGATGTTGACTTTGTTGATTCAACATTAGCCGTTGCGCAAGAAGTTCAAAAGAATGATGAGAATTTAGGCATTGCAATTGATGCTTATGGCGCAGGAAGTTTCATGGTCGCTACTAAAATCAAAGGAATGGTTGCAGCAGAAGTTTCAGATGAAAGATCTGCTTATATGACACGTGGTCATAATAATGCTCGCATGATTACAATGGGTTCTGAAATTGTTGGAGATATACTTGCTAAGCATGTTGCTAAAGAATTTGTAAATGGACACTATGACGGTGGTCGTCATCAAATACGTGTAGATATGTTAAATAAAATGTGCTAAATAGGAGGACTTTAAAATGAAAATAGCTATTGGTTGCGATCATATTGTAACAGACACAAAAATGGCAGTTTCAAAACATTTAAAAGAACAAGGACATGAAGTAATTGATGTAGGAACATATGATTTTACAAGAACACACTATCCAATTTTTGGTAAAAAAGTGGGTGAAGCTGTAACAAGCGGTGAAGCGGATTTAGGTGTATGTATTTGTGGAACAGGTG
Organism: Staphylococcus sp. GDY8P85P; assembly: GCF_017892405.1. Lineage (NCBI taxonomy): Bacteria > Bacillati > Bacillota > Bacilli > Caryophanales > Staphylococcaceae > Staphylococcus > Staphylococcus sp. GDY8P85P. The sequence continues at coordinate 73,865 of NZ_JAESLA010000001.1, forward strand.
TTGGTATTAGTAATGCTGCTAACAAAGTACCAGGCGTACGTACTGCTTTAGTTCGCGATATGACAACAGCGCTTTATTCAAAAGAGGAATTAAATGCGAATGTTGTTAGTTTTGGTGGAAAAATCGTAGGTGAATTATTCATTTTTGATATTGTAGATGCTTTCATCAAAGCGGAATATAAACCAAGCGAAGAGAATAAAAAATTAATAGCTAAAATTGAGCATTTAGAAGCACATAATGATAAACAAGCTGATCCTCATTTCTTCGATGAATTTTTAGAAAAATGGGACAAAGGTGAATATCACGATTAAGGGTGACAATCTATGATTCTAACGTTAACACTAAATCCTTCGATAGATATTTCATATTCTCTAGACCATTTTAGTCTTGATACAGTGAATCGTGTTAATAACACGATAAAAACTGCGGGAGGCAAAGGTTTAAATGTAACTCGTGTTTTATCAGAATATGGTGAAGATGTGATAGCAAGTGGTTTCTTAGGTGGCAAGTTGGGCGAATTTATAGAGCAGCAATTGAACGCCAATCAAATTAATCATCACTTTTTTAAGATTAATGAAGAAACACGAAATTGTATTGCTATTCTTCATGAGGGACAACAGACTGAGATTCTTGAACAAGGACCTTCAATCACTGAGCTAGAAGCGTCAGAATTTAAAACGCATTTGGCCAAATTATTAACAAAAGCTAACGTCATTGCGATGTCTGGTAGCTTACCAAGAGGATTGAAGTCGGATTATTATGCCGATTTAATTCAGTTAGCCGAACAGCATCAGAAATTGACTATCTTAGATAGTTCAGGTCAATCTTTATTAGATGTTTTGCTAAGTGATTACAAACCAACTGTAATCAAACCTAACATCGATGAGTTGGCACAATTGTTACAAACGAAAGTAACCTCAGAAATTGAGTGTCTAAAAGATGCAGTTAATCAACCCATATTTGATGGTATAGCGTGGATTATCGTTTCGCTAGGAAGCGAAGGTGCCTTCGCCAAACATCATAACAACTACTATAAAGTAAATATTCCTCGCATAGATGTGGTGAATCCTGTTGGCTCAGGTGATTCAACTGTAGCAGGTATTGCATCAGGTTTAATCCATCAAGATGAGGATGACGTACTATTAAAAAAAGCCAATGCATTTGGAATATTAAATGCAATGGAAAGTCAAACTGGACATATTGATGTACATAAATTTGACGAAATATTCCAACAAATTGAAGTTATAGAGGTGTAATTAATGACTAAATCACAACAAAAATTAGCATCAATAGAGCAATTGAGTAATCAAGAAGGCGTTATCTCAGCTTTAGCGTTTGACCAACGTGGTGCTTTAAAAAGAATGATGGCTGAACATCAAGCAGAAGAACCAACTGTTGAACAAATTGAACAACTAAAAGTATTAGTATCTGAAGAATTAACACAATATGCTTCGTCAATTTTATTAGATCCTGAATATGGTCTTCCAGCATCTGAAGCGCGTAACAAAGACTGTGGATTATTATTAGCCTACGAAAAAACAGGTTATGACGTAAATGCTAAAGGACGTTTACCAGACTGCCTAGTTGAATGGTCAGCAAAACGTTTAAAAGAACAAGGCGCTAATGCGGTTAAATTTTTACTTTACTATGATGTTGATGATTCAGAAGATATTAATATTCAAAAGAAAGCATATATTGAAAGAATCGGATCTGAGTGTGTAGCAGAAGATATCCCATTCTTCCTAGAAGTACTTACTTATGATGATCATATTCCGGATAATAAAAGTGCTGAATTCGCGAAAGTAAAACCTCGTAAAGTAAATGAAGCTATGAAATTATTTTCCGAAGAACGATTTAATGTAGATGTACTTAAAGTTGAAGTACCGGTAAATATGAACTTTGTAGAAGGATTTGCAGAAGGTGAAGTTGTTTATAGCAAAGAAGAAGCGGCGCAACATTTCCGTGATCAAGAAGCTTCAACACATTTACCATATATCTATTTAAGTGCTGGTGTTTCTGCAGAATTATTCCAAGAAACATTGAAATTTGCACATGAAGCTGGTGCGAAATTTAATGGTGTACTTTGTGGACGTGCTACTTGGTCAGGCGCAGTAAAAGTATATATCGAAGAAGGCGAAGCAGCTGCGCGTAAATGGTTACGCACTACTGGATTCAAAAATATTGATGATCTTAATAAAGTATTAGAATCAACTGCAACATCATGGAAATCAAAATAAATCATTTAAAGGGGGCACATCATAATGAATAGAGAAGAAGTGCAATTACTAGGGTTTGAAATTGTAGCATATGCTGGAGATGCACGTTCAAAATTATTAGAGGCATTAACTGCAGCTAAAAATGGTGAATTAGATAAAGCAGAGCAATTAACTGAAGAAGCAAACGAATGTATTGCAAATGCACATAAAGCGCAAACAAGTTTGTTAGCTAAGGAAGCACAAGGCGAAGATATCGCATACAGCGTTACAATGATGCACGGTCAAGACCATTTAATGACAACACTACTATTAAAAGATTTAATGAAACATCTATTAGAATTATATAGAAGAGAGAGTTGAATGCTATGAACAAATTAATTGCCTGGATTGAGAAAGGAAAACCGTTCTTTGAAAAAATATCTCGTAATATTTATTTAAGAGCTATTCGTGATGGATTTATCGCAGCAATCCCAATTATCTTATTCTCTAGTATCTTTATTTTAGTTACCTATGTTCCTAACGTGTTTGGTTTCACTTGGAGTAAAACAATGGAAGGAATTCTAATGAAACCATACAACTATACGATGGGAATTGTTGGTTTTATAGTAGCAGGTACGACTGCTAAATCATTGACTGATTCGTTTAACCGGAAATTGGATAAAACAAATCAAATTAACTTTATCTCAACTATGATGGCAGCAATGTGTGGCTTTTTATTCCTAGCAGCTGATCCTGCAAAAGATGGTGGATTCTTAAGTGGATTTATGGGAACAAAAGGTTTATTAACAGCATTTCTATCAGCATTTATTACTGTGATTGTATATAACTTCTTTATCAAACGTGATATTACAATCAAAATGCCGAAAGAAGTTCCACCTAACATTTCGCAAGTGTTCAAAGATATATTTCCTTTATCAGCAGTAATCATTATTTTATATGCGTTAGATTTAATTGTGAGAGCTACTGTACATACGAATGTAGCCAATGGCGTATTAAAATTATTTGAACCATTGTTTACTGCAGCAGATGGTTGGGTTGGTGTAACTATTATCTTTGGTGCCTTTGCATTCTTCTGGTTCGTTGGTATTCACGGTCCGTCAATCGTAGAACCAGCTATAGCAGCTATCACGTATGCTAACTTAGAAGCGAACTTACATTTAATTCAAGCTGGAGAACATGCTAATAACGTTATTACACCAGGTACTCAAATGTTCGTCGTTACTATGGGGGGTACTGGTGCAACGTTAGTCGTGCCATTTATGTTTATGTGGCTAACTAAATCGAAACGTAATAAAGCGATTGGTAGAGCATCTGTAGTACCTACATTCTTTGGTGTCAATGAACCAATTTTATTTGGTGCACCATTAGTGTTAAACCCAGTGTTCTTTATTCCATTTATCTTTGCCCCAATTGCAAACGTATGGATCTTTAAGTTCTTCGTAGATGTATTAGGAATGAACAGTTTTAGTATCTTCTTACCATGGACTACACCAGGTCCATTAGGTATCGTGATGGGTACTGGTTTTGCATTTTGGTCATTTGTACTTGCTATCGTCTTAATTGTAGTAGATGTAATTATTTACTACCCATTTGTAAAAGTGTATGATGAACAAATTTTAGAAGAAGAATTAGGAAATAAAACTGCTAATAATGAGTTGCAAAACAAAGTAGCAGCAAACTTTGATACTAAAAAAGCAGATGCCATCCTAGCATCAGCTGGTGCGATTGATACAAGTCATACTCAAACAGGTCAAGATGAAGCATTCAATAAGAATGAAACGCAACAAAGTAACATCACAGAACAAACCAATGTACTTGTTCTATGTGCTGGTGGAGGAACTAGCGGTTTATTAGCTAACGCTTTAAATAAAGCAGCTGAAGACTATAATGTTCCTGTTAAAGCAGCAGCAGGCGGTTATGGTGCGCATATGGATATTATGAAAGATTATCAATTAATTATTTTAGCGCCTCAAGTTGCTTCAAACTATGAAGATATCAAACAAGATACAGATCGACTAGGTATTAAATTAGCAAAAACACAAGGTGTTGAATATATTAATTTAACTCGAGATGGCAAAGCAGCATTAGACTTCGTTCAACAACAATTTGAAAAATAAATAGGAGATGAAAGTATAATGAAAAAATTACCAGAAGATTTTATATTCGGTGGTGCGACAGCGGCTTATCAAGCAGAAGGCGCGACTCACACAGATGGAAAAGGTCGTGTAGCATGGGACACTTATCTTGAAGAAAACTATTGGTATACAGCTGAACCAGCAAGTGATTTTTACAATAAATATCCTATTGATTTAGAATTAAGTGAAAAATTTGGTGTGAATGGTATTCGTATTTCGATTGCATGGTCACGTATATTCCCTGACGGATATGGCGAAGTTAATCCTAAAGGTGTAGAATACTATCATAATTTATTTAAAGAATGTCATAAAAGACATGTAGAGCCATTTGTAACATTGCATCACTTTGATACACCTGAAACATTGCACAGTGACGGTGACTTCTTAAATCGTAAGACAATCGATTATTTTGTGGCATATGCAAAATTCTGTTTTGAAGAATTTCCAGAGGTTAATTATTGGACGACATTTAATGAAATTGGACCTATTGGTGATGGCCAATATTTAGTAGGTAAATTCCCACCAGGAATTAAGTATGACTTTGCTAAAGTGTTTCAATCACACCACAACATGATGGTCGCACATGCAAAAGCTGTGAAGTTATTTAAGGATAATGGCTATAGTGGTGAAATTGGAGTCGTACACGCATTGCCAACTAAATACCCTTATGATCCAACAAACCCAGAAGATGTTAGAGCAGCTGAATTAGAAGATATCATTCACAATAAATTTATCTTAGATGCAACTTATCTTGGTAAATATTCTCGTGAAACTATGGAAGGCGTTCAACACATTTTATCTGTTAATGGTGGTAAATTAGATATACCAGAAGAAGATTATAAAGTATTGGATGCGGCCAAAGATTTAAATGATTTCTTAGGTATCAATTACTACATGAGTGATTGGATGAGAGGTTATGAAGGGGAATCTGAAATTACGCATAATGCCACTGGTGATAAAGGTGGTTCTAAATATCAACTCAAAGGTGTAGGTCAACGTGAATTTGATGTTGACGTACCCCGTACTGATTGGGACTGGATGATTTATCCAAAAGGATTATATGATCAAGTCATGCGTGTAGTTAAAGATTATCCAAATTATCATAAAATCTACATTACTGAGAATGGACTTGGATACAAAGACCAATTTGATGAAGAACGTAAAACGGTAGATGATGACGCTCGTATAGATTATGTAAAAAAACATCTCGAGGTCATTTCTGATGCTATTCGTGATGGTGCCAATGTAAAAGGTTACTTCATATGGTCATTAATGGACGTCTTCTCATGGTCAAATGGTTATGAAAAACGATATGGTCTATTTTATGTCGATTTTGAAACTCAAGAACGTTATCCTAAGAAGAGTGCATATTGGTACAAAGACCTAGCGGAAAGTAAGGAAATTAAATAAGAGCAGGACAGAAATTAAAATAAATTCGTTGTTCCGCCTCAAAACTATTATATTCAATCAATTAGGGCAGAGAAAATGCTTATATCAAGCTGATCTCTGTCCTATTTCTTTATTAATAGTTTAATCCTATTACTACAATAAATTAGCAATTTATATTTAGTTCATTAACATGCGTATTTAAATTTACAAACAACTTAATTTTCATATGTATAACAATATCGTTTATACTTATAGAAAACCTATTGGAGTATGATATTATGAGCACTTTTAAAACCATTATTTTTAGTTTAATTATAAGCATATTGATATTTACGATAGTTGGTTGTCAAACAAATCGTAATCATTCATCTAAGTATCAGAATAATGATCAAAAGCAGGTTGCAACATTGTTTATGCATGGGTATGGAGGAACGAATCATTCCGAAAAATATATGGTCAATCAAGCAGTAACTAAAGGTGTGACTAAGGATGTTGTTACAGCACATGTTTCAACTAATGGAGAAGTTCAGTTTAGCGGCAATATTTCGAAGAGGTCAAACAATCCAATTATCAAAATATTATTTGAAGATAATAAAAATGGGGATGTAGCGCAAAATGCCAAAAATATTAAAAATGTACTCACTCAAATGAAAGACAAATTTCATATAGCGCATTACAATTTCGTAGCACATTCAATGGGGAATTTATCATTTGCTTACTTTATGAAATATTATGGAAATGACAATGAATTGCCTCAACTTCAAAAAGAAGTAAATATAGCTGGTACATATAATGGTGTTTTAAATTTAAATGAAAAAGTAAATGAAATATCTGTTGATAAAAATGGTAAACCTAGTAAAATGAACGCAAATTATAAAGAATTATTAGGTCTTAAAAATAGTTATAATCATAAAAATATAGAAGTGTTGAATATTTATGGTGACTTACAAGATGGTACACATTCAGATGGAAGTGTATCAAATAGTTCGTCACGCTCCTTAAAATATTTGTTAGGTGATAGTCCTAAAACGTATAGAGAATCTAAATATACAGGTAAAAAAGCGCAACACAGTGCGCTACATCATAATAGAGAAGTATCAGATGAAATCATAAAATTTTTGTGGGAATAAAGTGTCACAATAATAATTGTCAAATTGTAATGCCAGATATGATGATTTTATTGTGAGGTGTTAGCGATGAGTTGAATTAATTCTAGTCTAGCTTCTTCTCCAAACACATGAGGCATAACCATGATTTCATCTACATGATACGTTTCTATTAATTGAGTTAATTTTATGCGTACTTCATTAGGTAGGCCACTAATAACTCGACGCTTGTTTTGTTCAATTTTTTTTAATTCACTCGAAGTATAATGACGGTGTTGCGCAGTAATAATTGATGGGTAAGATTTTGGTTGATTGAGATAATTGATACGCAAAAGCCATAAATGTAGGGCATCTAATAAATCAGCAACTTTATTAGACGTTTGAGCTGTAACTACAAATGTAGACAGAATAACATAAGGCTTCTTTGATTCTGATATGTCATTCAATTGATTGTATCGATGTCGATAATAGCTGATAAGATGATTAAGTTTATCTTGTGGTTGTCCCATATATGCAATTACAAAAGGTAACCCTTTTTGCGCAGCTAATTCTGCACTGCGTTGGCTCATTCCTAAAATAAACATATCAGGTGAGTCATCAATTTGAGGTGTTGCATATATAGACATATATCGATGCGGTTCATCATATTGGTTACTAAAGTAGTGACGCAAATCATCTATTTGATTGTCTAGAGTGGGCTTTTTGCTTTTATACTCATTAAGCGCTTCATTTACTTGCTTAAAACTTGGTGAACGACCTAAACCCATATCGATTCTGTGAGGGTGACATGCTGCCATTATTTTAAATTGTTCAGCCACTTTATAGGCACTATAATGTGGTAACATTACGCCACCACTACCAATCTTTATCGTTTGCGTATGTTCTAGTAACATCATCATTACAATTTCTGGTGCACTAGATGCGACCGAAAAAACATTATGATGTTCAGCAACCCAAAATCGTGTATAACCTAATTTCTCAGCAGTTTGAGCTAACGTTATACTATGCTTAAATGCATCGTGGGCATTGCTATTTTCAAAAATTGGAACATAATCTAAAATGCTTAATTTCAATTTTAAATATGCCCCTTTCAACAGTAATAATAAGTTAGAGAAATTGTATTAGTATTGTAAAATGAAGCCATCTATATTGCTATCTATTTGTTTATAATATTATACTTAGTTAAAACATTAGCATAGTTAAAGGTGGCGTTAAATCAATGAAAGTAATTGGATTTGAACAACCATTTCATTTATCAGAAGGCAATTTATTTAAAACGTACGCGTTAGATATTCCAAAACCAAAGGCACATGAATTATTGGTTAAAATACAATCTATCAGTGTTAATCCAGTAGATACGAAACAACGTTTGACGGAGGTATCAAAAGTACCTCGTGTATTAGGTTTTGACGCAGTCGGTTATGTTGAATCTGTTGGAAGCGACGTTCGTATGTTTGAGGAAGGTGACATTGTATATTATTCTGGCTCACCCGATCAAAATGGATCAAACGCAACATATCAAATCATTGATGAAAGATTAGTTGCTAAGGCGCCTCAAAACATTAGCTTTGAGCAAGCTGCAAGTTTACCATTGACTGGTATAACTGCATCCGAGACATTGTTTGATGTATTTGGCATTTCACATAACCCTGAAGATAATAAAGGGAAATCATTATTAATCATAAATGGGGCAGGAGGTGTAGGTAGTATTGCGACGCAAATTGCTAAGACTTATGGTCTACACGTTATAACGACTGCATCACGTGACGAAACCATTCATTGGACTAAGGACATGGGTGCTGACATTGTCCTGAATCACAAAGAAGATTTAGTTAAGCAATTTAAAGCGCAAGGCATTGAATTAGTAGATTACGTCTTCTGTACATTTGATACAGATATGTATTATGACACAATGATTGAATTAGTGAAGCCAAGAGGTCATATTGCAACGATAGTAGCATTTCAAAATAAACAAGATTTAAATGCTTTGAAACCTAAAAGTTTAACTTTCTCACATGAATTTATGTTTGCAAGACCATTGAATCAAACGGATGATATGATTAGACATCATGAATACTTAGAAGATATTACTAAGAAAATTGAGCAACATGTATATAAACCAACTACAACGAGAGTAATAGAGGGCTTAACGGCTGAAAATCTGTATCAAGCACATCAAATATTAGAATCAAACTCAATGATTGGTAAATTAGTTATTCGTTTAACGCAATAGCTTTAATATAAAATAATTAAATAGTAATAGAAATATGAATAATTGGCGTTTATTCCTGTTGAAAAAGGCAATAGGTATAAACGTCATTTTATTTTGACCAAAATTGAATAAACAATATTTGTTGAAAGGAGTATATGATGCGAAAAAAGTCGATTAGTTTAGTGTTTTGGACAGCATTAGCTATTTGTACACTATTTGTTATATACGGTGCTGTTTTTCCTAAACAATTAGAGATAGGGACCCAAAACATTACTACATTTATAGCGAGGCATTTCTCATGGTACTATTTATTGCTAGTTTTACTTATATTCTTTGTCTGCGTCTATTTATTATTTTCAAGATATGCATCGATTACACTTGGTGAAGAAGGTGAAGATCCTGAATTTTCTCTTCCATCATGGTTTGCTATGTTATTTAGTGCTGGTATGGGCATTGGATTGGTATTTTGGACTACTGCTGAACCGATCAGTCATGCGTTTACGTTAACGCCTATACATAAAGCAGGTAGTCAGACGGCTATTAATGATGCCTTTCAATTTGCATTCTTCCATTGGGGTGTACATGCATGGGCTGTATATGGAATTGTGGCTTTAGTCTTTGCATACTTTAGTTTCCATAAAGGATATCCTGGCTTAGTAAGTGCAACATTAGTCCCTATATTTGGTGAAAAATCTATGAAGGGACCTTTAGGTGGCGCAATTGATGTGTTAGCTGTTATTGCAACAGTTACTGGCGTTGCAGCAACACTTGGATTTGGAGCGCTTCAAATCAATGAAGGCTTAAATTTCCTGTTTAATATCCCTAATAATTTTGGTACTCAGGTTATATTAATTATTATTGCGACAGCTTTGTTTACTTGGTCAGCGTGGTCTGGTATAGACAAAGGAATTAAAACACTTAGCAACGTTAATATGCTATTAGCATTTATTGTATTAATAGGATTATTTATAGTGGGGCCAACGCTTTATATCCTAAACACATTTACAAATGGATTAGGTAATTATATCTTTAATTTCTTTAATATGAGCTTACGTATTCCAATGAATGGTGGAGAAAAATTCCAATGGCTTCAAAACTGGACTATTTTCTATTGGGCCTGGTGGGTATCATGGGCACCCTTCGTCGGTATCTTTATAGCAAGAGTTTCAAGAGGACGTACGATTAAAGAATTTATTCTCGGTGTATTATTTGTTCCAGCACTTGTATGTTTCTTTTTCTTTGCAGTTTTCGGCGCATCAGCGGTGTATTTACAAGATAAAGGTATTGCTAATATTGCAAAAGAAGCAACAGAAACAGCAACCTTTGCTACTTTAGAACATTATCCACTAGGATTTATTTTAAGTATTGTCACTTTAGTCGTTATTATGATTTTCTTTGTGACATCAGCAGATTCAGCAACGTATGTATTAGGCATGTTAAGTTCAAAAGGTGATATTAATCCAGCTTCATTTGTCAAAGTAAGTTGGGGCATAATACTAGCATTATTTGCCATGATTATGATTTATACCGGTGGTACGCAAGCAATTCAAAACTTACTTATTATAGCTGCTTTACCATTTTCAGTTGTCATAATATTAATGATTTGGTCATTATTTAAATCGTTAAGTATAGATCATCCAAGAACGTCTAATAAATTTCCAAATATATTACAGTATAAAACGTCGAAGCAAAAAGATACAAAAAAATAAGAATGAAATATATGTTTTCACTGTGCTAAATTTGGGAATACTCTTTGTAGAAAGTAAAAAATTAATAAATATTTAAATAATTATATTAATAATTTTGAATTAATGTTTTGAATAATATTTATAGGGTATTAATTCGTATACAATAATTCAACAATAACTTAGGAGGTGCGTACGAGGTGAAAAGACTAAAAAACTTTATCCTCGGCCTATTAATAGTTGCTATTGTTGGATTCCTATTGTTTATGTACATAAAAGATAGTCGAATAACAAAATATCAAGACTACTTCCTACAATTCAATTGGTTCCAACCACTATTAATTGGTTTGGCTGCATTACTTATATTGATAGGCTTAATATTAGTATTCAGCATATTTAAACCAACGTATAGAAAACCAGGATTATACAAAGATTATGATGATGGTCATATTTATGTATCTCGTAAAGCAGTCGAAAAATCAGCTTACGATACAATAACTAAATACGATCAAGTAAGACAACCTAATGTCGTTGCGAAACTTTATAATAAGAAAAATAAATCTTACATCGATATTAAGGCTGACTTCTTAGTACCTAATGATGTACAAGTTAAGTCTTTAACTGAAAGTATTCGTTCAGACATTAAACATAATGTTGAACATTTTACTGAATTACCAGTTAGAAAACTTGAAGTGAATGTCAGCGATCAAAAAACAGCTGGCCAACGCGTTCTGTAAGGGAGGGATAACATGGCTGATAATAATAATCAAAATGGACAAGATGGAAGTCAACAAATCATTGACTTTATTAAATCTTACAAATGGCGAATCATTGGTTTCTTTGCATTTTTAATTATAGCAATCTTATTCCTAACTTTAGGATTTTGGAAAACGATTTTAGTTATCGTATTATGTTTAATCGGAATCGGTGTTGGGTATATTAAAGACCGTACACAGGATTTCATGAATTTCTTAAATAGATGGAGTTAACCAATTTATTTGAGAACACAGTATTAAAAAATTAAAAAATAATATATAGATAAAAGGAGAATGTAATATGTCAGTAGAAAACAATAATAATAAAGCTAAACAAGCGTATAACAATCAAACAGGAGTTAATGAAAAAGAAAGAGAAGAACAACAAAAACAAGCAGAACAATACAGACAACAAAATGAACAACAACAATTTGAAAACAAATTAACATTTTCAGATGAAGTTGTTGAAAAAATAGCAGGCATCGCAGCTCGTGAAGTTAAAGGTATCTTAGATATGAAAGGCGGTTTCGCTGATAGCTTCACAAATGCATTTTCAAGTGGTAACAACGTAACAACAGGTGTTTCTGTTGAAGTTGGCGAAAAACAAGCAGCAATTGACTTAAAAGTAATTTTAGAATATGGTGAATCTGCACCAAAAATCTTCCGTAAAGTTACTGACTTAGTTAAAGAACAAGTTAAATACATCACTGGCTTAGAAGTAGTAGAAGTGAACATGCAAGTAGATGATGTGATGACTAAAAAAGAATGGCAACAAAAAAACGAAAAAAATAATAACAACAACAATAACAATTCTGAAAGATCAGGATTACAATAAGTATAAATTTAACCCTTTAGGTTGTGTTTACAGCCTAAAGGGTTTTTTTGTATCAATTTTATTTGTTCAAATAATTTGTCATTTTATTTATGCAATGGATTACTTACTTTAATGTAAGTATAGTGATGTGCTTCATCCTCTAAGCGCATTGTAGTCACACATTTATAATCTATTACTTCATCAAATATGACTTTTTTAATTTGAGATATGCGATCTGTGTTAACATTTGTTAATTGATTTAGAATATGATGAATGATATTTCCAACACTATTCCATAATGTAGCTTCAAATTTGTCGTCATCGATAAACTTAGAAACGGTCAATATAAGTTCACCTATATGATTTTGAACAGTCGAGTAAAATACTTTATTAAATACTGTAGTTTTAGAATCGGTTAGTATTCTAGATTTTTCGTGAAAATGCTCAGTCACATAACCAGCTTCATTTAATTGTTGTTCATCGATTCGTAAACCTTCAAAGTCACGAATATATATCGTACGCAATCGACCATCAGTAGTAAATGTTGCAATTGAATTTTGTAAATGTGCTTCTAATGCAACACCATATTTCACATATAAAGGCATGACGATACCCAACAGTTGAGAAATATAGTCGGTTAACCATTCGTGTGCTGCAACGTCTAAACTATCCTTTACATAATTCGTTTTATAGCGCTGAATTAAACTTATTATCGGCGGTTCTTCATTATTTTTATAAGTAGCCACTAAACTCGATGGAATAATAGGCACACTATCATTGTCTATTAGATTATAAATATTATCTCTAAAAAGGGTCCCTAATTGTTCACTACGATCTGTTTGTATAGCCTCAGCGTCATTTGAATTATAAAAGTGAATGCCAGCAAATTCATTTAAAATACCAGTTCTATAGGATGTGAAATCTGCATCTTGTTCTAGAATGTCATTTAAAATACGAGTCACTAAAGGACCATTGTGTGTGGTCTGTTCAGATAAAGTTCTAATTTCACCAGTAATATGCACATTAGTAGATAATTTGATATGTGGCAAAGTTACAGGATATTTTGGCATTAATGTTCTGAATGATAATCCAGCATAATATGGCAGTTCTACGTTTAATGGAATCATTAAATGATGCTTTAATTCTTCTTCGTATTGATGTAGTAATATGTTTTGAAACTGCCATGGGTGGACAATCATCAAATCATAATCATCAAGTTTAATAAAACCAGTACATTCATTTTCAATGCGTTGATAGAGTTCTGGAAAGTGGGATTTTAGTTCATCATTATACGTAAGCGATAACGTTTCAGTTTTAGCGATACTTTGATGAATGAGTACACATTTTAAGTTAATTTCTTTATTATATTCAGAACTATATTTAATATTTTCATTAGCATTTAGCCCTTTACGTAATTTAGCACCTGGATGAAGCGGATGACCTTCAATAACAGCCTGCTCCGAACGTAAATAACTATCTTGTTCATTAAAAATAATGTCCAATAATGGTTCGTTTGCATGTTGCATCTCATAAGCTTGATAAGCAAGTGCTAACGCCATGTTTGCAACACTATTCTCCATATCATCCTTAAATTGTGAACTTGCTTCATTATCTAACGCTGGTTTTTCTTTTAAAATGCTAGCTAATATTTCATTTGGATGCAATATACGACAAAATTGGTTACTATGTTTAGCGCGATAATAAAATGGGCCTTCAACATCCACACGTCCAAAAGCATGCTTACCAGTAATACGTGCAAAGATATATTTATCCTCTTGTGGAAAATACACGCGCATCATTTGGTGTTGTCCATCGATGGGACAGTCTTTGATATCATTGGACCACATGACGACACTATTTGATTGAGCGTTAACTAAATTCTCTCTGTAGAGTGATGTAATTAAGCGTTGTGAGATTTTATCTCGAGCAATGAGTAACTCATTTTTAAAGTAGCTAACTAAGTGGGGTAACGCTTGTTCTAAATAGTTTAACGCGCCTAATTCTTCCTCAGTTAACTGTATGTTTTTATTATGTATTGAAATTAAATTATTCATATGGCACCTCAAATTCATTTTACAAAAATCTAAAACATTTGTATAATCCATAATATCGATAATGATATTCATTATCAATTATAAATATTATTATAAATAAGTAGGTGGAATACTGTGGCGAAATTTTTCTTCTCTAGTTCCTTTTTATTATTTCTAGGGAATTGGATAGGACAAATTGGCTTGAATTGGTATGTGCTTACTAGTTATCATAACGCAGTCTATTTAGGATTGGTTAATTTTTGCCGACTCGTACCGATTTTGTTATTAAGTGTCTGGGCTGGCGCTATTGCAGACAAGTTTGATAGAGGGAAATTACTTAAAATAACTATTTCATCCTCATTTATAGTGACAGGCATACTATGTGCTTGTACTTTTCTATTAGCTAAAGTACCAATTAGTATCATTCTGATTTATGCGACACTTAGAGGTATGATTAATGCGACAGAAACACCAATAAGACAGGCTGTATTACCTGATTTATCTAGTCGGTTAAATACGAGTCAAGCTGTTTCATATCATTCTTTCATCATCAACATTTGTCGTTCAATCGGTCCAGCGGTTGCAGGACTTATTTTATCTATTTACCATGCACCGGCTACTTTTCTTGCTCAAACGGCGTGTTACTGCATTGCGACACTTTTATGTTTACCATTAACGTTCAAAAATGAAAGTGAGATAAGTAAAGCGGGCAAGGCGTTTTCTTTTAATGTTGTTTGGGAATACTTTAAGAATAATATGCAAGCTTCAAGAATATTCATTACTTCATTAATCATAATGGCTACAGGTTTTTCATATACGACATTAGTCCCAGTATTAGTACATGATATATTTCCAGGTCGTTCAGAAATATTTGGCGTATCAATGACTTTTTGTGCCATAGGTGGTATGCTAGCTACGCTTTTACTACCTATAATTTTGAAAAAGTTAAATACCGTTCATATGTATTATTTAAGTTCTTGTCTATTTGGCATAGCACTATTAGGCGTCATCATACATCAGATTATAGTCATGTTCATTTGTATGGCACTTGTAGGTTTATTTAGTCAATTAGCGAGAACGTCAAATCGAATTTACTTTCAAGAGGATATAACACCTGAGCATCGTGGAAAAATATTAAGTATCGTAATGATGGACAGAGGAATGATACCATTAGGAAGTTTACTATTAACAACTTTATCAGAAATTATGGGTGCTATTAATACATTCATCGTAATGGGCGTATTTACTTTTATAATTGCATTCATAGCATATATGATGCAAAGACCAATTAAAGTGGAGGAGTAACATATGATTCAAAACGCATGGCAAAATGCGGACACCAACATTCAATATCGCATTTTAAATGCATTGATCAAAGAAAGCATTTGGCCTGAACAAACCATAATAACAACTCAAAATCATCAATTAACTATACAATATCATGGGTGTATACTATCTACTCATTTTAAACGTAAAAGTATGATGTCACGATATGACTTTGAAGGTCCAATTACATACCAATGTGGTAATGAAAATAAAACAATCACTGCGGTAGAGAAATTATTAAGTGCTTTAAAACATCACTTTGATATTGATATACAACAACAACTTATTAATGAAATTATACATAGTAGGGATAGCTTTGTTGAAATTTATAAGCAATTTGATCAACGGCAACATAACGTGCAATCAAGTATGCAGTTCTCTTGTATGCCGACCACATTAAATTTCTTTGCATGGTTACAGCATTTAAGCGATTCCAATGAGATTAATGATTTATTATATTCCGAAAGTTTAGTATTGGAAGGACATCCAACGCATCCACTTACTAAAACCAAACTGCCATTAACAATGGATGAAGTTAAAATGTATTCGCCTGAATTTGAAAAAGTCATTCCATTAAAAATAATGTTATTACAGAAAGACTGCGCTCAAGCGACAAGTATTGATGGTACTGAAGACTTTATATTAAGAGAAGTTATTCCAGAATATCAATTAAGGCTAAGAAAATATGCACAATCGATACAAATTTCATTAGAAGACTATTACGTCATATTGGTACATCCGTGGCAATACAACCATACCATTTATGACAAATTTTCAAATTGGATAGCGCACAAATTATTAGTCACGACACCATTCGAAGTCGATTCTAAAGCCACATTATCATTTAGAACGATGTCTTTAATTAATAAACCTTATCACGTAAAACTACCTGTAAATGTACAAGCGACAAGTGCTGTCAGAACCGTTTCAAGTGTAACAACAGTAGATGGTCCAAAATTGAGTAAATCTCTACACAATGTCTTAAACCAATATTCACAACTAAATGTTGCCATCGAGCCATATGGATTGTGTGCTAAAACAAATGACGATGACGCGAGACAATTGGCATGTATCATTAGAGAAAAACCTTACATAGCAAATAATGGTGTGACAATTGTTACTGGTGCATTGGTTAACCCAAATCCAATTGATCAACACATCACAGTTGATAGTTATATTGAGTGGGTTAATGGTGAGGTAAATAAAAGTGGCATCATAACGTTTATGGAAAATTATAGTCGACAACTTATTACACCCTTACTCAATTTAATACAAGACTATGGCATAGCATTAGAAGCACATATGCAAAATACGATAGTAAATTTGGGCCCGAATTTTCAAATGAATTTTATTGTAAGAGATTTAGGTGGCTCTCGAATAGACTTAAACACACTTACACATAAAATGAATAATACACAAATAACAAATCAAAGTTTATTAGCCCAAACAATTGAGGAAGTCATTGCTAAATTTCAGCATGCGGTTATTCAAAATCAGTTAGCTGAATTAATAAATCATTTTTCAAAAAAAGAAAATATAACAGAAGCGGAATTGTTTAATATAGTCCGAAAAGAAGTCGAAGTCGCTATTAATGATCATAAGCCACATGCCCAAGCATTAAGAGATGTGTTGTTTGGTCCAACGATTACTGTAAAAGCTTTATTGCGCATGCGCATGACCAATAGAGTGAAAAAGTATTTAAATATAGAACTTGAGAACCCAATTCGAAAAGAGGTGTAATAAGTGGCTCAAATCAATATAAATTTATCTAAAATTGAATATAATGCAGAAGCGTTAAGAACTTTATTAGAAGAGAATGATATACATTTAACTCCAGTCATCAAATGCATTGCCGGTGACAGTCGCATTATTGAAACATTAATTCAATCAGGAATTACGTATTTTGCAGAATCCAGACTTGAGAATATAAATGAAAACTTCAAGGATCAATGCAATTACCTACTTTTAAGACCAACATCTAAGAAAAACTATACGCAACTTGTCGAAACAATAAAAATAAGTATGCAAACAGAAATTGAAACGATTAGAGAAATCAATGACATCGCTAAAAGTTTAAATAAAAAACATCAAATTATGCTGATGATAGATTGGAAAGATAGACGTGAAGGCGTAATTACCTACGATGTACTAAACTATATAGAAGAAATTATAAAAATGACTCAAATTCAGTTAGTAGGTATCGCTTTTAATTTTATGTGTTTTAAATCATCCGCACCAACTGAGGACGATATATTTAAAATAAATCAATTCGTTGAAGCTATTGAAAATAATTTAGGATTTAGACTGAAAGTTATATCCGGCGGTAACTCAAGTATGATTCCTCAATTAATGTATAACGATTTGGGGAGAATTAACGAATTAAGGATAGGTGAAGCTCTGTTTAGAGGTGTTGATACGACAACTTATCAATCTATTCCGATGTTATTTCAAAATGCCATTACATTAGAAGCAGAAATATTGGAGATTAAACCACGGTTATCAGATAACAACCAATGCTATCTACAAGCTATAGTAGATATAGGCTATGTTGATACAAATATTGACAAAATTAAACCGATAAAAAATGATGTTGATATTGTCGGCGCATCAAGTGACCATCTTATGATTAACTTAAATAATCAAGATTATTATAAAATTGGTGATGTTATTGAATTCTCATTGGAATATGAGGCACTTTCTCAAGTCATGTACCATAATCGTATGACAAAGAACTATTTAAAGGATCATTATATTCATTCTTTGAATAATCAAATGAATCATTCTCCAATACTGACACATAAATAATTTAATTTATTATTTGAATTAAATTGATATCGAAACATTATGTAATAGATTAATTAGCCTTTAATTTAGAATTATATTTCTGATTAATGGCTTTTTAATTTATGCTTATATACCTATATTCTGTTGTTAATTAAAATTACAATAATTTTTTATAAAAAAATTAAAAAATATCATAAACGATATTGACATTGATAATCGTTATCAATAAACTATGTATTGTAAACCTATACATATTAAGGAGTGGAATTCATGAAAGGCTTTAAGTTTGCAGGGATAGTAGCATTACTATTTGCATTAGTATTAGTTACTGCATGTGGTAATGTTAGTAATAATGGGTCAGACGATTCAAATAGTAAATCGTCATCTAAAGACGCAATTAAAATTAAACATGAATTAGGTACTACAGAAGTTCCTAAAGATGCTAAGCGTGTAGTAGCTTTGGAATTTTCATTCGTAGATGCATTGGCAGCACTTAATGTTAAACCAGTGGGGGTTGCTGATGATAATAAACCAAATCGTATTATCAAGCCATTAAAAGATAAAATTGGTGATTACAAATCAGTTGGTACACGTAAACAACCTAATTTGGAAGAAATCAGTAAATTAAAACCAGATTTAATTATTGCGGATAGTAACCGACATAAAGGTATTTACAAAGAATTAAGTAAAATTGCGCCGACAATTGAGTTAAAAAGTTTTGATGGTGACTATAACGATAATATAGAAGCGTTTAAAACGGTCGCTAAAGCTTTAAATAAAGAAGATGAAGGTAAAAAACGTTTAGAAGAACATAAAGAAAAATTAGCTAAATACAAAGATGAGATTCAATTTGATAAAAATGAAAAAGTGTTACCAGCAGTAGCGTCTAAGTCTGGGTTATTAGCGCATCCAAGTGAATCTTATGTAGGTCAATTCCTAACTCAACTTGGCTTTAAAGAAGCATTAAATAAAGATGTTACTAAAGGTTTAAGTAAATATTTACAAGGACCTTATTTACAACTCAATGCTGAAACGTTAAAAGATGTTAATCCAGAACGTATGTTTATAATGACTGATGGTGCAAGTCCTAAAGAACCATCTTATCAAGAAATGAAAAAAGATCCAGTTTGGGATACACTAGATGCGGTTAAACATAATCGTGTAAGTATTGTTAGCCGAGATACTTGGGCTAGAGCTCGTGGTTTGATATCTTCTGAAGAAATGGCTAAAGAACTTGTTGAAATTTCTAAAAAAGACAAAGAAAAGTAAGGTGGCTAAGCGATGACTATTAGATCAACTGATAGTCAATCTGCTATAGATAAAGCAAATAAGAGACGCACTACACTCACATTTATTGTGAGTGGGTGCTTTCTTTTTATTTTTGCATATTTTAATTTAGCGATTGGCTCTTCTGAAATTCATGCAAAACATATTTTCGAATACTTTTTTACGTCTATGGATAATAAACAAACATTTCTTATTCATAATGTAAGAATGCCTAGAATGATTGGCGGTTTATTGATTGGTGGTGCATTGGCTTTAGCAGGTCTATTAATGCAGGCAATCACTAGAAATCCACTCGCATCGCCTCAAATATTCGGAGTTAATTCTGGCGCATCGTTTGTCATAGTACTAATTACCATATTAATACCTGCATTAGGAAATTATGCTACGTACTTAGCATTTATAGGTGCATTTATTGGAGGATTAACTGTCTATGTATTATCCGGATCTACGAAAAAAATAACACCAATTAAATTGGCCCTTGCAGGAATGGCAATTCATTTATTTTTCAGTAGTTTAACGCAAGGCATCATCATTTTAAATGAAGATTCTAATACTACCGTTATGTTCTGGTTAGTAGGTTCATTAAATGGATTGAAATGGACTGCAGTCTTGTCAGTTATGCCTTGGCTCATATTAGCGCTTATCATAACGATGTTACTAGGCCGTCAATTAACCATAATGGAATTAGGAGACGATATAGCAAAAGGATTAGGCCAGAAGACTCAGCTTATCAGAATTATAGTTGGCCTACTTGTCATCGTACTAGCAGGCGCGTCTGTTTCAATAGCAGGGCCTATTGGATTCATTGGCTTAATTGTCCCTCATATAGTTAAACGCTATATAAGCAAAGATTACTTCTTAATGGTGCCATTAACATTTCTGATTGGTGCAGATTTATTATTGCTATCAGATATGTTAAGTCGACTTATAACATTCCCTTATGAATCACCAGTTGGTATTGTTACATCATTTGTTGGAGCAATCTATTTCTTATTAATAACTTTAAAAGGGGTGAAACGAATATGACAAAACGACAATTATCTATTCGTTATGCCATTGTAATTACTTGTTTAATTGCAAGTGTCTTTGTAAGTTTATGTGTTGGTTCAACAATGTATAGCCCGTTAAAAGCATTTCACAGTGTTTTAAGTATGGATGATTTTATACTTAATGAATACCGTATTCCAAGAACATTATTGGGGTTAGTTGTAGGAAGTAGTCTGGCTATTTCTGGAGCTGTGATTCAAGGTGTAGTTAGAAATCCACTTGCATCTCCGGATGTAATCGGAATAACTAAAGGTGCAAGTTTAGCAGCAATTATTGTAATTATGTTATTTCCTTCTGCACCACTATTAGTATTACCAATTGGTTCATTTATAGGTGCATTATTAATCAGTTTAATTTTGTCATTTTTGATTTCTAAATATAATATTAAAGGATCAACATTAGCTTTGATAGGTTTAGCTATCGGTGCGATATGTACAGCTGTGGTTCAATTTTTACTTATTAGAAATCCTATGGATGCTAATAATGCTTTAGTTTGGTTAACAGGTAGTTTATACGGTCATACAATTGATAATTTTTATTCAATCCTACCTTGGTTTATTATTACTTTACCATTCGTATTAGGTTTGAGTTATCAATTAGATATTTTAAATTTAGGCGAACATATTGCTACAGCACTTGGTGCAAGGGTACAAAGACTTAAGATGATTTTACTTATTTTATCAGTAATGTTAGCGGGTGCTTCTATCTCAGTTGTTGGTGGAATTAGCTTCCTAGGTTTAATTGCACCCCATATTGCTCGATCAATTGTAGGACAGCGATATTTTCATGTAGTAATCATGTCTGGTTTGATAGGTGCGATTTTAATTTTATTCAGTGATGGACTGGCTAGAGGTATTCACCCACCATTAGATATACCTGTTGGTGTTATCATTGCCATCATTGGTGTTCCTTATTTCTTATTTTTATTAAGAAGAATATAATGAAGTTAAAGAGCTAATTTTCCTCTAATTAAACGTGGAAATTTAGCTCTTTTCATATTGCATCTCTATAAAAAATAAGATATAGTATTAAACATGTTATTCATAAAAATGCATATATTCTTATATTTATATATAATTATAAGTCAGCTAGTAATATAAATACATAATTAATGAATATAAAAACATCAATTATGAGAGAGAAAGAGGTTATAAATGGTGGAAGGATATACGAAGCAACAAATTGCTAAAGGTAGAGCGAAGTTTATAACAATGTCTATTATTGGAATTATACTTTTCTTAATTCCTATTCCGGTTACGCAAGATGGTGAAAAACAAACGACATTACCTGTAGCTTTTTTAGCTAATTGGTTAAAAGGCCTACTTGGAGATGCAATGCCCATCATCATCATTACTATTATTACATTATCTGCAATATTAACACTTTTATATTCCACTCTATTTAGAAGTAAGGTTAAGCCTGGTGGACTATTAGATAGTGCATTTAAAGTCGGCCCAGTTTGGATGACATTAAGATTATTGGCAGTTGTCTTTGTCTGGATGACTTATTTTAAGTTAGGATCAAAAGTGATTTATTCAGAAGATACAGGTGGATTAGTGTTTAACGACCTATTACCAACCTTAGTTGCAGTATTTTTATTCGCTGCACTATTTTTACCGTTCTTAATGGAATATGGGTTGTTGGAATTTTTAGGGCCTTTATTTAGACCAATTATGAGACCTTTATTTACATTACCTGGACGTTCGACAGTAGATAATCTTGCTTCATTTATAGGCGATGGAACTGTAGGTGTGCTTATTACAAGTCGACAATATGAAAGAGGTATTTACTCTAGAAGGGAATCAATAGTGATTTCGACTACATTTAGTGTAGTTTCTATCACTTTTGCAATTGTTATCGCAGAAACGGTTGGACTTCAACATAAGTTTTTTGCTTTTTACTTAACAGTAATCGTTTCATGTTTTGTAGCAGCTATGATTATGCCTCGTATTTGGCCATTGAACCAAATACCCGATGAATTTACGAAAGAAGTTTCTGAAAATACTAGATTAGAAAAATTACCTGAAGGTAAAACGGCGATAGGCTATGGTTTTGAAGAGGCGACAATTGTTGGTTTGAAAGCACCGGGATTTAAAGAATTTTGGAAATCAGGTTTAAAAACGGTCATAGATATGTGGTTTGTTATCCTTCCAGTTGTTATGAGTATAGGAACACTTGCAACGATGATTGCTAACTATACACCGGTATTCTCAATTATTGGACAACCATTTATTCCGATTCTTGAATTATTGCAAATACCAGAGGCAGCTAAAGCTTCTGAAACTTTATTAATTGGTTTTGCGGATATGTTCTTACCTTCCATACTCATCGCTGATGCACATAGTGAAATTACGAGATTTGTTATAGGTGCATTAAGTATTTCTCAATTAATATATTTATCAGAAGTTGGTGGTGTAATACTTGGTTCTAAAATACCAGTTAGCTTAGGTAAACTATTTATGATTTTCTTAATCAGAACTGCTATCACTTTACCGATTATTGCATTGATGGCCCACTTATTGTTATAACCACAATTTAGGCAATGAAGATTTATGTTGGAAATATTGATCTTATTCAACCAACATAACTTCATTGCCTTCTTTTTAATTTAAGGTAGCTAATACATTAGCTTTGACAATTTCACTATTTATAACTGGAGATGTTTCGGCCGATGTTTTACCTCTATTTTGATGTGCTTCTTTAAATGCATCACTTTTAGTCCATGCTTCGAAATCTTTTTCAGTTTCCCACCACGTATTGACATACATATCTTCACTGTCTTTGTCTCGTTCAACTTTCCAAACTTCAATTTTATGGAAACCTTGTAATGCTTCAATTTTTCCACCTTTAGTAAATCTTGGTGCCATTTTTTCTGCGAACCCTTTTTTTACAGTAATTCTATTTGTTACTACAAACATTTTTTAACCTCCTTATTCTTAAGCATAGTGTAATTAATAACTCGGAAAATAAAAAGTAATTAAGTATTAAATGTATAGGTATATAAAAACTGCCAACTACATTTAATGCGTTGGCAGTGAAATGTTACATATAACTTTGCGAAAGAAATTGTATTATATCATTACTTAGTTAATTCATTATAAACTTTTTGGTCATTGTGCGTATAAATAATGTATTCATGATCATCTGTATCAATAATCACTCTATTCGTTTTACCAAAAGTAGAACCAATACGTGAAATATTTTTAGAGTCTAAATCTGGAACGGCATGAATTTCTTGGTCTTGTGAGATATTTTTAATGTCACTAGTAGGGATTTTAATATCTGCTACTCTCCATTGAATTCTAACTTCATTATTATCTTTCTTTACAGTCATTGCCATTAAAGAACACATCCTTTATGTTATTTATGTCTATATCATATATCAGTATGTAATCGTTTTCAAGTATTAATGCTATACTTTTTTATTTTGTGATACACTATTTACTTTAACCGAAAATATGTTCGTATTTTGGCGTATTTTGTGTTAGAATGTTCTCTATAAAGGAGAAGGTATATGACAGGCAAAACTCACGTATCTGCTGGTTTGCTAGTGGGTGCATTAACAACCGAACACTTTCAAACTGATTTGTTCTCTACTGTTACTGTATTATGTTTATCAGTGGTTTCAAGTTTGCTTCCAGATATTTGTCATACTGGAAGTAAGATTGGTAGGAAATTAAAGTTGCTAAGCATAATCATTAGGCTTTTATTTGGTCATAGGACATTCACTCACTCATTATTATTTATTGGTATCATTGGATTCCTCCTTAATTTAATTCAAACTCCTATATACTATTTGGTTTCCATTATCGGTGGTATGGCGTCTCATGTTATACTAGATATGTTAACGCCAAGAGGAGTAAAGTTACTTTATCCGATTCCTCTAACTATTAAGTTCCCATTCACCTTTAAAACAGGCGGCTTAGTTGATGTATCACTGGCTACTGCATTAAGTATTGGCGCATTATACATATTATTCCAAACGTTTATTAATGATTTATTACAATATATAAGCCAGTCCATTTTAGGGTAATACTAAATTATTATGGGTATGAATACATATTGAATTCATCACAAGGAGAGTTAAAATGTTAGATCAAAATCAATTAAAGAAATATAATCAAGAGCATTTGAGTGAATATGAAAAGCTAATGAGTAGTAATGAAAAAGAAAAATTAGAAGCTAAAGTGAATGATTTAGATTTAGAAAGTATTCAGCAATTATTTAAAGATTTATATATAAATCGTCAATCGATTTCAGACGTATCAACAGTTTCAGAAGTGAAATATCAACGCAAGTCAGACTTGGCGGATCAAGAAGTAGCTAAATATGAACATAAGGGATTAGAAGCAATAAGAAACGGTGAATTTGCAGTACTTTTGATGGCTGGTGGCCAAGGTACTCGATTAGGTTATAAAGGACCTAAAGGTTCTTTTGAAATAAAAGGAATTAGCTTATTTGAACTACAAGCACAACAATTACTTAAACTTAAAAAAGAAACGGGTCATTTAATTAATTGGTATATCATGACTAGTGATATTAATCATGAAGAAACGTTAACGTATTTTGAACAACACGATTATTTTGGCTATAATCCTGATAATATACATTTCTTCAAACAAGATAATATGGTTGCGTTAAGTGAAGAAGGACGTCTTATTCTGAACGAACAAGGTTATATTATGGAGACGCCAAATGGTAATGGCGGTGTATTTAAATCATTAGATAAGAATGGCTTTTTAGATAAAATGGCAACTGATGGTGTGAAATATATTTTCTTAAATAATATTGACAATGTATTAGTTAAAGTTTTAGATCCATTATTTGCAGGATTTACAGTAGTACATGATTGTGATGTAACATCTAAATCAATTCAACCTAAAGATGGTGAAAGTGTTGGACGTTTAGTAAATCAAAATAGTAAAGATACAGTACTTGAATACTCTGAATTAGATGAAGAAGTAGCAAATACGTTTAATAATGCAAATATTGGTATTCATGCTTTTAAAGTTGGTTTTATTAAACAAGTGGTAAATAATGACTTACCAAATCACTTAGCAGTGAAAAATCTAAAGCAATTAGATGAAGATTTTGGTGTTGTTGAAAAACCAACTTTAAAATTTGAACTGTTCTATTTTGATATTTTTAGATATGCAACTAGTTTTAACACGTTACAAGTTAATAGAGAAGATGAATTCTCTCCACTTAAAAATAAAGAAGGTAAAGATAGTGTTGAAACTGCTACATCAGATTTAGAGCGTATGAATTTAATTTAAAGGGTGGTGGTGTTAGATGTCTAACTCATCTAAGAATACAAAAAGTGCTGTTGTTGAATCTTTTAAAGACATCATCCCGCTATCTTTTGGTGAAGAAATAGGTAATGCAGTATCACATGGTGTTGCTGCGTTGATTACGCTTTTTTTACTTCCTTATGCGGCAGTACATAGCTATATAGCCCATGGAACGTTGAGCTCAATCAGTGTTTCAATATTTGTAATTAGCATTTTTATGATGTTTATCTCATCTACAATATATCATTCAATGAAGAACAATACTGCACATAAATACATATTGAGAATCATTGATCATAGTATGATTTATGTTGCAATTTCTGGGACGTATACGCCCGTTCTATTAACTGTTGTAGGCGGATGGATAGGTTGGTTAGTGTTTATATTATTATGGGGTACCACAGTTTGGGGAATATTATATAAATCTATCTCTGAAAAAGTGAATCCAAAGTTAAGTTTAATTGTATATCTTGTGATGGGATGGGTTGGTATTATTTTTCTTCCTATTATCATTATGCGTACGTCATGGATGTTCATTTTATTTATAGTTTTAGGCGGTTTATCATATACGATTGGGGCTTGGTTTTATGCGCAAAAAAATCGTCCTTATTTCCATATGATTTGGCATATATTTATCGTTATCGCTTCAATGTTCCACTTTATTGCAATACTTTATTTTATATAGAGAAACTAAAAAATAAGGTTGATGATTTTATCGGTCATCAGTCTTATTTTTATTTTAAAGTGATTATTATATTGCGTCTGAATAAATCTAACGATTATTCTATTAAAGTATCTAAAAAGATAAAAAGGAGGAAAATTGTTCATGAATTTAAAGTCTATAGGTATTGTTGTTACATTAGTTTTAACTATGTTTATGGCTGCAATTGAAAGTTCAATTATTTCATTAGCCATGCCTACAATAAGAACAGATTTAAATGCTGGAGCATCAATATCATTAGTATTTACAGTTTATTTTATTGCGTTGGTAGTAGCTAACCCGATTGTTGGTGAATTATTAACACGTTTTAAAATTCTTTATATTGCAATGGTAGGTTTATTATTGTTTGGTATAGGTAGTTTAATGTCAGGAATGAGTAGCACATTTGTTATGCTCATCATTTCAAGAATCGTCCAAGGATTAGGAGCGGGGGTTATGATGTCGTTAACTCAAATTGTTCCTAAATTAGCTTTTGAAATACCATTTAGATACAAAATTATGGGTATAGTTGGAAGTGTATGGGGGATATCTAGCATTATCGGACCATTGCTAGGTGGAGCTATTTTAGAGTTTGCAACATGGCATTGGCTATTTTTCATAAATATCCCGATAGCGGTTATTGCAATTATTTTAGCATTTGTTACGTTTCATTTTCCTGAGGAAGCGGAAGTTAAAGCATCTAGCTTTGATGTCAGAGGACTTACATTATTTTATGTGTTCATAGCCCTATTTATGTTTGGTTTATTATATAAGTCATCAATAGTATTAAATATGATTGCTTTAGTGTTAGCATTTATATTCATATTTATTTTATTCAAATTTGAAAGCACAATCAAAAATCCATTCATACCAATTTCAGAGTTCAATCGTTCAGTCTCATTAGTATTTGTTACGGATCTCTTAATAGCGATGACTTTAATGGGATACAATTTATATATACCGATTTACTTACAAGATCATCTACATCTCTCTCCACTTCAAAGTGGACTGGTTATATTCCCATTGTCAGTAGCTTGGCTAGTTTTAAATTTTAATTTAGCGAAAGTTGAAGCTAATTTAACGCGTAAGGCATTATACATCACAGCATTCACTTTATTATTAATCAGTAGTATCATACTAATGTTTGGTTTGAAAATGCCATTATTAATTGCAGCAACTGTAATACTCGCTGGACTAAGCTTTGGTTTTGTTTACACTAAAGATAGTGTCATCGTTCAAGAAGAAACAAATCCGAGACATATGAAGAAAATGATGTCCTTTTATGCATTAACCAAAAATTTAGGTTCATCAATAGGTTCAACTGTAATGGGGTATTTGTACGCTATGTCAATAGGGTTTATAAATGGTCATTTTTATAATATTTTACTTGCAGCTGCATTAGTGAGTATCTTACTCATCATCATGTGGTCAACGCTTTATAAATCCAAGGCATAGCATATTAAAGTTTTAACATAAACTAAATGTGATGTATTATTAAGTTCTTTTAATATCGCGCTTTAAATTTTATATTGCGTTTTATAAATGATAAAATAGCCGTGTGAAACAAAGGAGGGCAAAAGATGAAGTTTTTTAAAAATAATTATAAAAATATTTTATCTACTTTATTTGTCCTCACTATCTTTATTATTTCAGGTGCTATTTTTTTAATGTTTTTAGGATTTGGTTTATTTGGTTTAAGTCGAATCCTAATTTTTTTTAACTTAGGAGACTTTACCTATAATAAAAATTTAGTAGATAATTTAGTTTATTATGGAAGTTATATCGTTTTTGGTTACTTCATTTTATTTGCCATTGAACATTTAATGGACTACTTTAGAAAGCAATTGCCTAACAATCCATATTTTAGTGGTAGTATGTTTCATTTGATTTCTTATGTCGTAACAACGATACTCTTCTATTTTATAATTCATATACACTACGTTTATATAAAAATTGACTTTTGGGTCATCGCAGTCATTATAGGGCTATTATATATATTTAAAATTATATTTTATCCAGATAGTGAGAATCTTAATAATAAGAAAGAGTAAGCATTTAGTTTGCTTGGCGTACTAAAGTTTGGTTGAATATAACAATGTCTTTGAATTAAAAGGAGTTTTTATATGGCGAATATAGAAGTATCCACAAAAAAACGGAACCTCATTGTTGCAGTAATGTTATTAAGTGCATTTATAGCTATTTTAAATCAAACTTTATTAAATACTGCTTTACCGCATATTATGAGGGAACTAAATACATCTGAAAATACTGCCCAATGGTTGGTAACTGGTTTTATGTTAGTTAATGGGACAATGATTCCGTTGACTGCATACTTAATGGATAGAATTAAAACTAAGCCATTATACTTAGTTTCTATGGGAATCTTCCTTATTGGATCTATTGTTGCTGCTATTGCACCTAACTTTGGTGTTTTAATGTTTGCCAGAGTGATACAAGCAATCGGTGCTGGAATTATTATGCCGCTCATGCAGTTTACGTTATTTACTTTATTTTCTAAAGAAAAGCGTGGTTTTGCAATGGGCTTAGCTGGCTTAGTTATCCAATTTGCACCAGCGATTGGCCCTACTTTTTCAGGCTTAATTATAGATAATACGAGTTGGAGAGTTCCATTCATTATCGTTGTAGGCATTGCACTTATAGGTTATATCTTTGGTGCTATTACATTATCTAGTTACAATGAAACTAAAAAAACAGCGTTAGATAAACGATCAGTTATTTATTCAACGTTAGGATTTGGATTGATGCTTTATGCATTTAGTAGTGCAGGCAATCTTGGATTCACTCATCCAATTGTTATCTTTTCATTTATAATTGGAATGTTAATTGTTGTTGCGTTTGTAAGAAGACAATTATATATAACTAATCCGTTGTTAAATCTCCGAGTTTTCAAAAGTAAAATTTTCACTTTCAGTACTATTACTTCAATGATTGTCATGATGTCAATGGTAGGTCCGGCACTTTTGATTCCATTGTTCGTGCAAAACGGTCTTGGTCTTAGTGCCTTCATGTCTGGATTGGTCATAATGCCAGGGGCTATTTTAAACGGTATAATGTCTGTTTACACCGGTAAAATTTACGATAAATATGGACCTAGACTTTTAATCCTAATTGGATTTATCGTGCTCATTATAACTACTGCCTTGTTGAGTTTCTTAAAATATGATTCATCTTATACCATGTTAGTTATCGTGTATGCAATAAGAATGTTTGCTGTTTCACTATTAATGATGCCAATTAATACAGCAGGTATTAACGCACTTAAAAATGAAGACATTTCGCATGGTACTGCCATTATGAACTTTGGCCGTGTTATGGCTGGCTCACTTGGAACGGCCTTAATGGTAACCATTATGAGTATTGGGGCTAAATTACTAAGTCAAAGTTCATCTATAAGTGCCAATCATGAAATCGCACAAAGACAAAGTGTTGCAGCAGGTGTTGATTTATCATTTGCAATAGTAACTGGATTAGTGATTGTTGGATTCATCTTCTCTCTATTTATTAAAGAAGAAAGACACTACATTAAAAAAACAACGAATACACGTGATATATAACGATTAGATAAAGATAGAAGTTGGTCTTCATATATTGAGCTAACTTCTTTTTTTATACATTTAAAAAATATATACTGATTTAGAAAGTCAATACATATTAATATTTGTTATTATAGAGATATAAAGAATGCTAAGGGGGATTTACATTGTTAACGGTAGATCAAGTGAAAGAAATAGTCGGAGCATTAAAAGATCCGATAATAAATGTACCACTTAAAGAAACAGATGGCATCATCGAAGTAACTACAAAAGAAGAAATAGAACACGTTAGTGTTAAAGTGGCAATGGCACAACTAGGTGGACAACCACAATTAGATTTACAAATGGCAATAGTAAAAGCGCTAAAAGAAAATGGGGCTAACACTGTTGGGATACGATTTGAAGAGTTACCTGCCGAAACGGTAGAACAATATACAGGTAAAAAAGAAGAACAACCAAAAACTATAGAGGGATTATTATCTAAAGATAATCCAGTAGAATTTATAGCGATTGCTTCAGGTAAAGGTGGCGTAGGTAAATCGACAGTTGCAGTAAACCTAGCAGTTGCTTTAGCACGAGAAGGCAAACGTGTTGGCTTAGTAGACGCTGATATCTATGGATTTAGTGTACCTGATATGATGGGTATTGATGAGAAACCGGGAGTCCAAGGTAAAGAAATAATTCCTGTTGAACGTCATGGCGTAAAAGTGATATCAATGGCATTTTTCGTAGAAGAGAATGCGCCAGTTATATGGCGTGGACCGATGCTAGGCAAAATGTTAACTAATTTCTTTGTAGAAGTGAAATGGGGAGAACTTGACTATTTACTATTAGACTTGCCACCAGGTACAGGTGATGTAGCTTTAGATGTTCATTCAATGTTACCAAGTAGTAAAGAAATCATTGTAACTACGCCTCATCCGACAGCAGCATTTGTAGCTGCAAGAGCGGGAGCGATGGCTAAACATACTGAACACTCTATCTTAGGTGTCATTGAAAATATGAGTTATTTCGAAAGTAAAGAAACTGGTAATAAAGAATATGTCTTTGGTAAAGGTGGCGGACGTAAATTAGCAGATGAATTAAATACGCAGCTACTAGGTGAATTACCATTAGAACAACCTACATGGAATCCTAAAGATTTCTCACCATCAATTTATCAAGCTGATGATCGATTAGGTAAAGTTTATACGTCTATTGCTCAAAAAGTGATAGCATCTACAATTAAAAAATAAAATCCTATTTAGTGTAAAATTAACGCATGGAAATTCAGATTTTCATGCGTTTTTCTATTGCAAAATATTTTGAATCTGATAGAATAATTTCTTGTGAGCAACAATGAAACTTGAACATAACAAAGACAAAAATTAGTTCAAAAAAGTGTTGACTTAACTATTTAAACTTGATATTATATAAAAGTCGTCGAAAACGGAATGTTAATTCCTTACAAAGTTTGTTAAAATGGTGTAAAACTTACCATTGCAAAATGAAAAAAGATGACTTAAAATAATAAAAGTAATCAACAAAAGTTGTTGACTTTCTAAAAAGAATGTTATACAATTAAGAAGTTAGTTTAAAAATGAACATTGAAAACTGAATGACAATATGTCAACGTTAATTCCAAAAATAGTAACTTAAATGTTACAAACACTATTTAGTATTATGAGCTAATCAAACATCATAATTTTTTATGGAGAGTTTGATCC
>NZ_JAESLA010000010.1:0-39514 GCF_017892405.1 Staphylococcus sp. GDY8P85P
ACCGAAGGTTTAATGATATATATGTATAATGGCTTTACGAAGAGAAAGCGTTTGAAGCTGATGAGTTGAGAAAATTGAGAAGCGAGTTTAGTAGAGCTAAAAGAGCAAGCAATTTTAGAAAAGGAAGAAAGATGCGAGCGCTTGCCACGAAGTAAAGTAAGGTTCTTAGCGGCGATGGTAGCCGATTTACGTTCCGCTAGAGTAGGACGTTGCCAGGCGAAGTAATGGGAGCGGGACAGAATTCTTTTGAATTCGTCGTCCCACTCCCAACTTGCTTTGCTTGTAGAATTTCTTAATGAAATTCTCTTTGTTGGGGTCCCCGCCCGCAAGGGTGACTAGAACTGAGAAAAGCTTGAATTATGCGCCTTCTCAGTTCAGTCAGCTACTGCGAATTTGCAAAATAGCATTATTATATTATTTATGTCCCACCTCTTTTTTTATGCTTAAAATTAAAAGACTATAAATTTCAGCTTTATATTCTGAAATAAAATATTCGACAAATAAAATAATTGAGTTGCTTTACTTCATTAATTTACTTGCATAAACTGTAATTAAAGGAGTGCTAAAAATGATAATTAGAGCATTAGAAGAAACAGATTTACAATTTGTACATCATCTAAATAATGAATATACGATTATGTCTTATTGGTTCGAAGAGCCATATGAGTCATTAAGTGAATTAAAAATGTTGTATCAAAAACACATTTTAGATGAATCAGAAAGACGATTTATTATTGAAGATAATCAAACATCTATTGGTGTAGTAGAGCTAGTAGAAATCAATTTTGTACATAGAAATTGTGAAATTCAAATTATTATAGACAGTCAATATGGTAATAAAGGATATGCTAAAAAAGCATTTAAAATGGCGATTGATTATGCCTTTTTAGTCTTGAACTTGAATAAAGTATATCTCTATGTAGATGTGAATAATGAAAAAGCCGTGCACATATATAAAAAGGCAGGCTTTACTATTGAAGGTGAATTAAAAGAACACTTTTATACACAAGGGAAGTACAAAGATTCTTATGTTATGGGGTTATTAAAAACGAAGTGGATTGAGCAACGTAATGGCGATGATGATTTATCGCAAGTGCGCTAAATCTGTTAGAAAGTGTGTATAGTATGGAACTTCCAATTTTTGAAAAATTATCTCAATTGGTTAATGAAAAGGCGATTTCATTACACGTACCTGGTCATAAAAATGGGACAATTGGCCGTATAAACAATTTAGACTTTAAAATGGATATGACCGAAATTACTGGTTTAGATGATTTACATCACCCTGAAGATATCATATTGCAAAGTATGCAGTATTGTCGTAAACATCCAGACTATAATGCCTATTTCTTAATTAATGGTACAACATCAGGTATTTTATCAGTGATACAATCCTTTTCAAAAAGAAAGGGGAACTATTTAATTAGTCGTAACGTTCACAAGTCCGTCTTTCATGGCTTAGATATTGTACAACAACCTGCGGATATACTTGCGATGACTAAAAGTAAGGATAGTGATCAATACTTAGGTCCAGACGTACATAATATGAAGTTTAATCATCAAAAGTTAGCAATTGTCACATATCCAAATTATTATGGTGAATGTTTTGATATCAATGAATTTGTTGATAGGGCACATAGTGAAGCAATTCCAGTATTAGTTGATGAAGCTCATGGTGCCCATTTTAACTTAGCTCATTTTCCTAAGTCGGCGCTAGAAAGTGGTGCGGATTATGTGGTGCAGTCTTATCATAAAACGTTGCCTGCGCTCACGATGGGTTCCATATTATTTATTCATAAAAATGCCCCCTTAAATGATGAAATAGTTCGATATTTAGGGTATTTTCAAACGTCAAGTCCATCGTATTTAGTTATGGCTAGCCTTGAACTCGCACACCAATTTTATGTTGATTATGATGGTTCCATATTTTTGGAAAAAAGAAAGCAACTTATAGATACATTAAATAAGACTGGATTAACTACAGTCTGTGTGAGTGATCCTTTAAAATTATTAATTCAATATCCGGGATATTCTGGATTTGAAATACAAACATGGTTTGAACAACTAGGTATATATGTTGAATTAGCTGATGATAAGCAAGTGTTGCTTGTGTTGCCACTATGGCATGAAGATGATAGGTATCCATTCGAAGCATTATTAAACAAAATCACTTATTTGAACTTGCCAGTACGTTCAACACATAAACCAATGTCGTCGATTCAACTTCCAGTCGATGAAGGTAAGTATTTCCCTAGTGAGAATGGTGAAGTAACATGGATGCATATTGATCATGCTGAGCATAGCATTTTAGCAACGCATATTATACCGTACCCACCAGGAATTCCTGTTTATTTAAAAGGGGAAAGAATAACCCGAAATATGATAAAATTAATGCGAGAATACCTTCAAAAAGGTGATAAAGTTGAAGGTATAAAAAATGAAAAAATATTAGTTAAGGATGAATGAAATGTCGGCATTTATAACGTTTGAGGGTCCTGAGGGTTCAGGTAAGACAACTGTATTGCAACGTGTGTCTGAAAAGTTAGCACAGGATTATCAATTAATTGCTACTAGAGAACCAGGCGGTGTGCCAACTGGTGAAGAAATACGTAAGGTGGTATTGGAAGGTGCAAATATGGATATTCGCACGGAAGCAATGCTATTTGCTGCATCAAGAAGAGAGCATCTAGTAGAAAAAGTTGTGCCTGCGTTGAAAGATGATAAAATTGTCTTATGTGATAGATATATTGATAGTTCTCTTGCATATCAAGGTTATGCAAGGGGTATAGGTATTGAAGAAGTGAAACAATTAAATGACTTTGCAATTAATGGACTTTATCCAGATTTGACGGTTTATTTAGACATTACGGCTGAAGTTGGTAGAGATAGAATTCTCAAAAACCAACGAGATCAGAATCGACTTGATAAAGAAGATATTGCGTTTCACGAGAAGGTGATTGAAGGATATCGACAAATCATTCAAGAAACACCTGAGCGTTTCGCAGTAGTAGATGCGACACGTCATATTGATGATGTAGTCAATGAAACTTATGAGATAATCTTAAATTTTTTAAAATAATTATGATATAATAACTAGAAGAGGTGTTTTAAGATGAAAATGATTATAGCGATCGTTCAAGATCAGGATAGTCAGGAACTTTCAGACCAACTCGTAAAAAATAACTTTAGAGCTACAAAATTAGCAACGACTGGTGGATTTTTAAGAGCCGGTAACACTACTTTCTTATGTGGTGTAGATGATGATCGTGTAGATGATATTTTATCAGTTATCGATCATACTTGTGGTAATAGAGATCAACTTGTTTCACCAATGACACCAATGGGTGGTAGTGCAGATTCTTACATACCATATCCTGTTGAAGTGGAAGTGGGAGGCGCTACAGTATTTGTAATGCCAGTCGAATCATTCCATAGATTTTAATAAATAAATTTTAAAACAATGAAAATGAAATTAAGACACCTTAGATGAATATACAATATTCGAGGTTGGGACAAAACGGCTTATGCTCTGGGACACTAATGCATGGTGTTTAAAGGCAGGTTTAGTAAACTCATTTGCAACATGTTACGTTGTAGAGAAGCGTGATTCGACAAAATTTGAGTCATAATGTTGCTTATCAATGAGTTTGTCTAAATTCTAAATGCTTTGGTCCTAACCTCTTTTTATATTATAAAGTTGAATAAGGAGTAAGCAAGCATGGATGAACAACAAAAATTAGCGAATGCGTATCATTCAAATAAACTATCGCACGCCTATTTGTTTGAAGGTGATGATGCTCAATCAATGAAGCACGTCGCGATGGAATTTGCAAAACTTATTCTATGTAATGGGAATCAACAATGTGAAATGAAAGTAGAAACGTTCAATCAACCAGATTTCATGTATGTGTCATCTGAGGAGAATTCAATTAAGAAAGAACAAATTGAACAATTGGTTCATCGAATGAATCAACTACCAATTGAAGGCAAACATAAAGTTTATATTATTGAGGACTTTGAAAAGCTTACTGTTCAAGGGGAAAATAGTATATTAAAATTTTTAGAAGAGCCTCCTGAGAATACGATAGCCATTTTGCTATCAACGAAGCCAGAACAAATTCTCGATACAATTCATTCGCGTTGTCAGCATGTTTATTTTAAACCAAGTGATAAACAGCACTTTATAGATAGATTAGTTGAAGAAGATATCAATAGAGCTGTTGCGGAAATGTTAAGTAGTTATACTACGCAACTCGAAACAGCTAAAGGTTTAAATGAAGAACATGATTTAGTCGCACTTAGGAAAGTAATCTTACATTGGTGTGAGTTGTTATTAACAAATAAACCTATGGCGTTAATTGGAATAATAGAATTATTAAAACATGCTAAAAACAGAAAGTTACAATCTCTAACGTTAGCGGCGGTAAATGCATTTTTTGAAGATATTATGCATGCCAAAATAGGGATTGATCATCATTTTATATACTCAGATTTAAAAGGTAACATAGAAAAATATGCGAGCCAGTTATCGTTAAATCAAATTATTATCATGTACGATCAAATTACAGAAGCGCACAAAAAATTAATGCAAAATGTTAATCCGACGCTTGTATTTGAACAAATAGTAATCAAAGGTGTGAGTTAGAATGCCAAATATCGTAGGTGTCCAATTTCAAAAAGCTGGGAAATTGGAATATTATGCGCCTAAAGATTTAGACGTAAATGTGAATGATTGGGTTGTTGTCGAATCTAAACGTGGCATTGAAATTGGGAGTGTTAAATTCCCGCCTAAAGACGTTGAAGATGGTGATGTTACATTACCTTTAAAAGAAATCATACGTGTTGCTACTGATCAAGATATCGAAACATATTATCAAAATGATAGAGATGCAACCGATGCATTACAGTTATGTAAAGACTTAGCTAAAGAACAACAGTTGGATATGCGATTAGTTAATTGCGAATATACATTAGATAAATCAAAAGTGATTTTTAATTTTACAGCAGATGATCGCATTGATTTCCGTAAACTCGTGAAACATTTAGCTCAAAATTTAAAAACGCGTATTGAGTTAAGACAAATTGGTGTTCGAGATGAAGCGAAATTATTAGGTGGTATCGGTCCATGTGGACGTTCGCTATGTTGTGCAACGTTCTTAGGGGATTTTGAACCGGTTTCAATCAAGATGGCTAAAGACCAAAACTTATCTTTAAATCCAACTAAAATTTCCGGTGCTTGTGGTCGATTAATGTGTTGCTTAAAATATGAAAATGATTTCTATGAAGAAGCAAGAGCACAATTGCCTGATTTAGGTGATAAGATTGTGACACCTGAAGGTAAGGGACAAGTTATCGGATTAAATATTTTAGACATCTCAATGCAAGTTAAAATCGATGGTTTAGAACAACCATTAGAATATAAAATGGAAGAATTAGAAGCTTTTAATTAAGGAGGTACGTTACTTTTGAACCGCAATGACCTATTTGAAAAAGTTGTAAGACTTGAAAGTAATGTTAATCAATTAAATCAAGAAATGAGTGAATTGAAAGCATTATCTATCCAACTTATTGAAGAAAATGTTGCATTACAAGTTGAAAATGATAACTTAAAATCATTAATGGCTAAGAGCGAACAAGACGTTGAAGCGGTCAAAGTTGCTAGCCGTGTTGAAAAAGACAACAAACCAGTGAGTAAGGAAAAAGATAATAAAAGTTCAATTAAACATGTAAAGAAACCATTACCAAGTAAAGATAATCTCGCCGTATTATATAGTGAAGGCTTCCACATTTGTAATGGAGAACTATTTGGTAAGCATCGCTATGGTGAAGATTGTTTACTATGTATGAATGTGTTAAATAGTTAGACCTTTGGCATATGTTTAGTGCTAATGGCTTGAAGGTACGTTGTTAAGATACATTGTAATTGCTTAAAACGTACGTTAATGATGAGGGATGGATTTCAACACTTTGAAATATATTGATGTGTTGCAAAGACATCTCTTTTTTAGGAGAAAACAGACCATGTTAAAAGTTAATGAGCGTATTGATGACCTATTTAAGGAAAATTTGAAAATTATTCAAAATGACGATGTGTTTTCATTTTCAACTGATGCATTATTGTTGGGGCATTTTACTGAAGTTAGAAAAAATGACAAAATACTAGATTTATGTGCTGGAAATGGTGTGATTGCACTCTTGTTATCCGCTAAGGGCTCACAACCTATAGAGAGTATTGAGATACAGGAAAAACTCGTTGATATGGCGCGTCGCAGTTTCGAATATAACCGTTTAAACGATCGATTGCTAATGCATCATATGGATTTAAAAGAAGTGTATCAAAACTTCAAACCATCGCAGTATACATTAGTTACGTGTAATCCACCCTACTTTAAAACGAATCAACGCAATCAGCATCAAAAGGAAGCGCATAAAATAGCAAGACATGAGGTTAAGTGTACTTTAGAGGATTGTATGATGGCGGCACGTCATTTATTAAAGCAAGGTGGCCGACTCATGATGGTTCATCGAGCTGAAAGGTTGATGGATGTCTTAACCGAAATGCGTAACGCGAGTATAGAACCCAAACGTGTAGTATTTATTTATAGTAAAATAGACAAATCAGCTGTTACGATAGTGGTAGAGGGACGTAAGAATGGTAATCAAGGGTTAACCATCGCACCACCATTTTACATCTATAACAACCAGGGTGACTATACTGATGAGATGAAAGAGGTATATTATGGCTAAGCATTATGTATACATTGTTAAATGCAAAGATGATTCATTATATACAGGTTATACTACAGATGTAGAAGCACGTATTGCGACGCATAATGCAGGAAAAGGTGCTAAATATACAAAAATAAGACGCCCGGTAGTGTTAGTTTATCAAGAAATGTTTGATTCAAAATCAGAAGCCATGCGCAGAGAATATGAAATTAAAACATTTACAAGACAAGAAAAATTAAAAATGATTGGGGAGCGTTAAACATGGCGACATTATATCTAGTAGGGACGCCTATTGGTAACCTAGGTGATATTACTTTTCGGGCAATTGAAACTTTGAATCATGTTGATTTCATAGCTTGCGAAGACACACGAGTGACTAAAAAGCTTTGCAATCATTATGATATTCAAACCCCTTTAAAATCGTATCATGAACATAATAAAACTCAACAAACGGCATATTTAATTGATCTATTAAATGAAGGATACAATGTTGCATTAGTGTCTGATGCAGGTTTACCTTTAATAAGTGATCCAGGTTATGAATTAGTAGTTGCTGCCCATAATCATGATATTCATGTCGAAACGGTACCTGGACCTAATGCTGGATTAACTGCGTTGATGGCAAGTGGCTTACCATCTTATACGTATACTTTTTTAGGCTTTTTACCTAGAAAAGAAAAAGAAAAGATCGCGATATTACAGGAAAGAATGTATCAAGACAGCACTTTAATTATTTATGAATCTCCTTTCCGAGTAGTTGAAACATTAAAAGCCATTGCGAAAGTTGATGCGACTAGACGCGTTGCAGTCGGCCGCGAATTAACGAAAAAGTTCGAACAAATTGTCATGCAAGATGTTGAACACTTATTACACGCATTTCAACAAGATGAAATTATGCAAAAAGGTGAATTTGTTATTTTGATAGAGGGCGCTAAGCCTCTTGAAACTGAACAATGGTTTGAATCATTGACCATATCTGAACATGTTGAACATTATATGTCAGAACAAAAGATCAAGCCTAAAAAAGCAATTAAGTTAGTTGCGGAAGACCGTCATATGAAAACTGGAGAGGTTTATGACATATACCACAATGTTAATGAATGATGTAGCAAAATTAGACACATCGGTTGATTATTTTTTCAAGGGAATTAGGCTATGAAAATCTTAGAAATCACCCATAAATTAATGGATTTATGGTAATGTTAATAGGATACGACACTAGAAAATGGATATGCGTTATAATGATAAATAACTAAATATTAAAGGAATATCGTGATGCGTTTAAGTATCAAAATGTATAAAAACAAATAGTAAGTATATAGTATTATTTTGTAAATGATGAGGAGGACTATTGATGGCGAAAGAAACATTTTATATTACAACCCCAATTTATTATCCAAGTGGTAATTTACATATCGGTCATGCATATTCAACGGTAGCAGGTGATGTGATTTCACGTTACAAACGTATGCAAGGTTATGATGTTCGTTACCTTACTGGTACAGATGAACATGGCCAAAAAATTCAAGAAAAAGCCCAAAAAGCAGGTAAAACTGAATTAGAGTATTTAGACGAAATGATCAGTGGTATTAAAAAGCTTTGGAGTAAACTAGAAATCTCTAATGATGACTTCATCCGTACGACAGAAGAACGCCATAAACAAGTAGTTGAAAAAGTATTTGAGCGTCTTTTGAAACAAGGTGACATTTACCTTGGTGAGTATGAAGGATGGTATTCGGTACCTGATGAAACATACTATACTGAGTCACAATTAGTAGAACCTGTATATGAAAATGGCAAAATCGTTGG
This sequence comes from Staphylococcus sp. GDY8P85P, assembly GCF_017892405.1. Taxonomy (NCBI): domain Bacteria; kingdom Bacillati; phylum Bacillota; class Bacilli; order Caryophanales; family Staphylococcaceae; genus Staphylococcus; species Staphylococcus sp. GDY8P85P. Next base: position 8,539 of record NZ_JAESLA010000010.1, read on the forward strand.
GGGTAAAAGCCCGGATTCTGGTCATGAAGTTGAATTAGTTAAAGAAGAAAGTTATTTCTTTAACATTAATAAATATACAGATAAATTATTAGCGTTTTATGATGCTAATCCAGATTTCATTCAACCACCTTCAAGAAAGAATGAAATGATTAATAACTTTATTAAACCAGGTTTAGAAGACTTAGCCGTATCACGTACATCATTTGACTGGGGTGTTAGAGTTCCATCAAATCCTAAACACGTTGTATACGTATGGATTGATGCACTCGTAAACTATATTTCTTCATTAGGTTATCTATCAGATGACGATGCATTATTCCAAAAATACTGGCCAGCAGATGTACATTTAATGGCGAAGGAAATTGTACGTTTCCACTCAATTATTTGGCCGATTTTATTAATGGCGTTAGACCTACCACTTCCTAAAAAGGTATTTGCACATGGTTGGATTTTGATGAAAGACGGTAAAATGAGTAAATCTAAAGGTAACGTTGTCGATCCAAACGTATTAATCGATCGCTATGGCCTAGATGCAACACGCTACTATTTAATGCGCGAATTACCATTTGGTTCAGATGGTGTGTTCACACCTGAAGCTTTTGTAGAGCGTACAAACTATGATTTAGCGAACGATTTAGGTAACTTAGTGAATCGTACGATTTCTATGATCAATAAGTACTTCCAAGGTGAATTACCTGCTTACGAAGGACCAAAACACGAGTTAGACGAAGATATGGAAGCAATGGCACTTGAAACAGTGAAACACTTCAATGAAAGTATGGAAAGTTTCCAATTCTCTGTGGCATTATCAACGGTATGGAAATTGATTAGCCGTACGAATAAATATATTGATGAGACGACACCATGGGTATTAGCTAAAGATGAGCATCAAAAGGATATGCTTGGTAACGTCATGGCACATTTAGTTGAAAATATTCGATATGCTGCAGTGTTATTACGTCCATTCTTAACACATGCACCTAAAGAAATCTTCAACCAATTAAATATTAATGAACCTGAATTGTTTGAATTAGAAAGCCTTGAGCAATACGGTGCATTGAAACAACCTATTATGGTAACTGAGAAACCAACACCAATCTTCCCACGTTTAGATACTGATGCGGAAATAGCATATATTAAAGAATCTATGCAACCTCCAAAATCTGAAGAACCTAAAGAAGAAGCGGAAGTACCAAGTAAAGCACAAATTGATATTAAAGATTTCGACAAAGTTGAAATTAAAGCGGCAACTATTACAGATGCTGAAAATGTTCCAAAATCTGATAAATTACTAAAAATCCAAATTGATTTAGCCTCAGAACAACGACAAATTGTTTCTGGTATTGCTAAATTCTATCGTCCAGAAGATATTATTGGTAAAAAAGTAGCAGTAGTTACAAACTTAAAACCAGCAAAATTAATGGGCCAAAAATCTGAAGGAATGATTTTATCAGCTGAAAAAGACGGTGTTTTAACATTAGTTAGCTTGCCAAGTGCAATTCCAAATGGTGCAGTTATTAAATAGTAATAAAGTGTAAAATGAGGAGAGATAAAATGTTAATCGATACACATGTCCATTTAAATGATGAACAATATGCAGAAGATTTAACTGAAGTCATTTCTCGTGCGAGAGAAGCAGGTGTTGACCGTATGTTTGTTGTTGGTTTTGATACACCGACAATTGAACGTGCGATGACATTAATAGATGAATATGATTTTATTTATGGCATTATTGGTTGGCACCCTGTTGATGCTATTGATTTCACAGATGAACGTTTACAATGGATTGAACAATTAGCACAACATCCTAAAGTCATTGGTATAGGAGAAATGGGATTAGACTATCATTGGGATAAATCTCCAGCTGATGTTCAAAAAGATGTGTTTAGAAAGCAAATTGCGCTCGCTAAAAGGGTAAACTTGCCTATTATTATTCACAATCGTGAAGCGACGCAAGATTGTGTCGATATATTGATGGAAGAGCATGCTGAAGAAGTAGGCGGCATTATGCATAGCTTTAGTGGTTCTCCTGAAATCGCAGATGTGGTTATTAATAAATTAAATTTCCATATTTCTTTAGGTGGTCCAGTTACGTTTAAGAATGCTAAGCAACCTAAAGAGGTCGCAAAACATGTACCTATGGATAGATTATTAGTTGAAACAGATGCGCCTTATCTTTCACCTCATCCTTACAGAGGTAAACGTAATGAACCTGAACGTGTGACTTTAGTTGCACAACAAATTGCAGAATTACGTGGAATGACATATGAAGACGTATGTCGTCAGACTACCGAAAATGCTGAACGTTTATTTAAATTAAAATAATATGATATGTCTGAGAAAGATGTTAAACCGTGTCTGTCATGGTATGATTTTAGCAACATGACACACGGCATCTTTCTCATTTTTTATATGATGAGCAGTTATAATATATGTGAAATGAATTTGAAAGGTAAGGATTTTTATTATGAAAATCAATGAATTTATCGTCGTAGAAGGTAGAGATGATACAGAACGTGTAAAGTCGGCTGTCGAATGTGACACGATTGAAACAAATGGTAGTGCCATTAATAAAGAAACGTTAGCAGTCATCCAAAATGCACAAGAAACAAGAGGGGTGATTGTATTAACGGACCCTGACTTTCCAGGTGATAAAATACGACACACGATTACGGAACATGTTTTGGGCGTTAAACATGCGTATTTAGATCGAGAGAAGGCTAAAAATAAGCGTGGTAAAATTGGCGTTGAACATGCAGACCCCCAAGATATTAGAGATGCTTTAATGCATGTCAGCTCTCCTTTTGAAGAAGCGGAAGAGTCAATTGACAAAAGTGTGCTGATTGATTTAGGTTTAATCATCGGCAAAGATGCACGTCGTAGAAGAGACATATTAGGTCGTAAGTTACACATTGGACATTCAAACGGTAAGCAATTATTGAAGAAACTTAATGCATTTGGTTATACAGAAGCAGATGTGCGCGAAGCATTATCTATGGAAAAGGAGAGTGAATAAAAGGTGGAGAGAAAAGATATTGCGACACCTTCACGAACGCGAGCGTTGTTAGATCAATTTGGATTTAACTTTAAAAAAAGTTTAGGACAAAACTTCTTAGTAGATGTTAATATCATTCATAAAATTATAGATGCGAGTCAAATTGATGACCATACAGGTGTTATTGAAGTGGGACCTGGTATGGGGTCTTTAACAGAACAATTAGCGAAGCGTGCTAAAAAAGTGATGTCATTTGAAATAGACCAACGACTGATACCAGTTTTAAAAGAAACATTAGCGCCTTATGACAATATTACGATTATTAACGAGGATATATTGAAAGCAGACATTGCTAAAGCGGTTGAAACATATCTAAATGATTGTGACAAAATCATGGTCGTAGCTAATCTGCCGTATTATATAACAACACCAATTCTACTGAACTTAATGCAACAAGATATTCCGATTGATGGTTATGTTGTGATGATGCAAAAAGAAGTGGGAGAGCGTTTGAATGCGCAAGTAGGAACGAAATCGTATGGCTCATTATCTATTGTTACACAGTACTATACTGAAACAAGTAAAGTGTTAACTGTGCCTAAATCTGTATTTATGCCACCACCTAATGTAGACTCCATAGTGGTTAAATTAATGCAAAGAGAAACGCCACTCGTTCACGTGGATAATGAAGAAGCGTTCTTTAAATTAGCTAAAGCAGCGTTTGCGCAAAGACGTAAAACAATTAATAACAACTATCAGAACTTCTTTAAAGATGGAAAGCAACATAAAGAAAGTATATTAAAATGGCTTGAGCAAACAGGTATTGATCCTAAAAGACGTGGAGAAACGCTATCAATACAAGATTTTGCACGATTGTATGAAGAAAAGAAAAATTTCCCAGAATTAGAAAATTAAATTGTTGACAAAGCGCGACTACATTGATAAAATTTAAATTTTGTTTGACAAAACACCTCGAAATATGGTATTATGTAACTTGTAGCGAGGTGGAGCAATATGCCAAAATCAATTTTGGACATCAAAAATTCTATTGATTGTCACTTAGGAAATCGTATTGTACTAAAAGCCAACGGTGGTCGTAAAAAAACAATCGAACGTTGTGGTGTGTTAAAAGAAACATATCCTTCAGTATTTGTTGTTGAATTAGACCAAGATAAGCATAATTTCGAAAGAGTTTCGTATACATATACGGATGTTCTTACAGAGAACGTACAAGTTTCATTTGAAGAAGATAATCATCAAGAAGTAGTTGCACACTAATTTAGACATAAATATAGAGTGGTTTAGTGTACTTCAACTCTATAATTGAAATGTATTGGGTGTTGGGCTTATTAAGTTCAACGCTCTTTTTTTGTAGCATCATAAGGGTTGTTTAAAATGTGGACTACAAAATGTGTCCAATCTTAATCATTTTACTTCAAAATAATAGAATTTCATCAGAAAACGTATATTAGCAGATTAAAATGATTGTTTTATTAAGATTTTACATAAATTTGTCATGTATCTATCAAATATTTTTAGTCTTTGTGTTAAAATCATCTTATTACTATTGATGAAGAGAGGGCGGAAAAATGATATATGAAACGGCACCAGCCAAGATAAATTTGACGCTCGATACACTTTTCAAAAGAAATGACGGATATCATGAAATTGCGATGATTATGACGACTGTTGATTTAAATGATCGCTTGTCTTTTCAAAAAAGAAAAGACAAAAAAATTGTTGTTGATATTGAACATAACTATGTTCCAAATGATCATAAAAATTTAGCTTATCGTGCAGCACAATTAATGATGGAGACGTATGATTTAAAAGCAGGTGTAACCATCACTATAGATAAAGATATTCCTGTTTCTGCCGGATTAGCAGGAGGATCGGCTGATGCAGCTGCTACAATGCGTGGCATTAATCGTCTGTTCAATTTAGATAAATCACTTCATGAATTGAGTGAGTTGGGTATTCAAATTGGGACAGACATTCCATTTTGTATTTATAACAGAACTGCAGTATGCAAAGGTAGAGGTGAGAAGATACGCTTCTTAAAAAAGCCACCTTCAGCTTGGGTTGTGTTGGCGAAACCTAATTTAGGTATATCATCTCCAGATGTATTCAAGGCGTTGGATTTGGATGATACACATCATGTTGATACAGAAATGTGTGAACAAGCGATTGTTAATGGTAATTATCAACAGTTGTGCCAAAGTTTATCGAATCGTTTAGAACCAGTGTCGATGTCAATGCATCCTGAAATTCGAAAAATAAAGAATAATATGTTGCAGTGTGGTGCAGATGGCGCGCTTATGAGTGGCAGTGGACCGACCGTATATGGACTTGCACAAAAAGAAAGCCAAGCGAAAAAATTATATAATGCTGTAAATGGCTGCTGTAATGAAGTGTATTTAGTTAGATTATTAGGATAGAAGGGTTGAACAACAAATGAGGTATAAAAGAAGTGAACGTATCGTCTTTATGACACAGTATTTAATGAACCATCCAAATCAGTTAGTACCTTTAACTTTTTTTGTGAAAAAATTCAAACAAGCCAAATCTTCAATTAGTGAAGATGTTCAAATCATTAAAAATACTTTCCAAAAAGAAAAATTAGGTACAGTTATAACGACAGCAGGCGCTAGTGGCGGTGTAACCTATAAACCGATGATGAGCAAAGAAGAGGCGTCAGAGATTATTGATGAAATTATTGAGCTACTTCAAGAGAAAGAACGATTATTACCGGGTGGCTATCTGTTCTTATCAGATTTAGTCGGAAACCCTTCTTTACTTAATAAAGTTGGCAAATTAATTGCTAGCATTTATATGGAAGAGGACCTTGATGCGGTTGTGACAATCGCTACAAAAGGGATATCACTTGCCAATGCGGTAGCGAACGTATTAAATTTACCTGTAGTAGTAATTAGAAAAGACAATAAAGTTACTGAGGGATCTACTGTATCGATTAACTATGTGTCAGGCTCTTCTCGTAAAATTGAAACGATGGTACTTTCTAAACGTACGTTAGCCGAAAATTCTAATGTACTCGTCGTTGATGATTTTATGAGAGCAGGGGGTTCAATTAATGGCGTTATGAATCTGATGAATGAGTTTAAGGCACACGTTAAAGGGGTATCTGTACTTGTAGAATCAAAAGAAGTTAAACAAAGATTGATTGAGGATTATACTTCTTTAGTTAAATTATCTGATGTAGATGAATACAATCAGGAATTTAAAGTAGAACCTGGCAATAGTTTGTCTAAATTTTCTTAAAAGGAGTTTTTACATCATGAAAATGATTAACACTAACAAAGCACCAGAAGCTTTAGGACCATACTCACATGCTATGGTTGTGAATAATTTAGTATTTACATCTGGACAAATCCCATTAGATACTGAAGGGAATATTGTCAGTGATGATGTGAAAGAACAAACAAAACAAGTGCTAGACAATTTGTCTGTAGTACTTGAAGAAGCTGGTTCGGATTTAAACTCAGTTGTGAAAGCAACCATCTTTATCTCCGATATGAATGAATTTCAACAAATAAACGAAGTATATGGTAGTTATTTCAGCGAACATCAACCAGCACGTAGTTGTGTTGAAGTTGCACGCTTACCTAAAGACGTTAAAGTTGAAATTGAAGTTGTAGGTAAAGTAAAAGGAATATAATTTCCTTGATTAGAAAATTGTCAAGCTTCTAACAAACAAAGATATATATACTAGGGGGGCTCACTACATGAAAGTGACAGATGTTAGACTTAGAAAAATACAAACAGATGGCAGAATGAAAGCACTTGTTTCAATTACATTAGATGAAGCTTTTGTAATTCATGATTTACGTGTAATTGAAGGAAACTCAGGTCTTTTCGTTGCAATGCCAAGTAAACGTACACCAGATGGTGAATTCCGTGATATCGCGCATCCAATTAACTCTGATATGAGACAAGAAATTCAAGATGCCGTTATGAAAGTATATGACGAAACAGATGAAGTTATTCCAGATAAAAACGCTTCATCAGAAGATTCAGACGAAGCTTAAATAAACCATACATTCATAGCAGGTTCAACATTAAATGTGTTGAACCTGCTTTTTTAAGTTGTGAAATGTATGCTAAAGTATTCAAGTTGTGTATACATATTTTTGAAAATTTAAATAGACTAAATGATAAAACCTTCTAAATCTTGAAACTCGAACTTGAGTTAAATTATAATAAATTAGAAGTGTAAAATTTATTGGAGGGTTACCATTCATGCAAAGAAATGCGGTAATATTAGCAGCTGGAAAAGGTACTAGAATGAAATCAAATAAATATAAAGTACTACATGAAGTTGCAGGGAAATCAATGGTAGAACATGTGTTAACAAATGTTAAGCATGCTGGTGTGAACCAAATCGTGACAATCGTTGGTCACGGTGCTGAAGATGTTAAAGCAACTTTAGGAGATCAATCATTATATAGTTATCAAGAAGAACAATTGGGAACAGCGCACGCAGTAAAGATGGCCAATGAGCATTTAGAAAATATGGAAGGCACAACATTAGTTGTTTGTGGAGATACACCACTTATCACTGCACATACGTTGCAGAAGTTAATTGAGCATCATGAAAGTACGCATGCACAAGCGACAGTATTATCAGCAACTGCTCAAATTCCATTTGGTTACGGTCGTATTGTTCGAGATGAGGCACACAGATTACAACGTATCGTTGAAGAAAAAGATGCGACAAAAGAAGAAAAGGCATTAACTGAAATTAGCTCAGGTATTTTTGCATTCGATAACCAAGTGCTTTTTTCTAAATTAGCGGAAGTTAAAAATGACAACGCGCAAGGAGAATATTACTTGCCTGATGTGATTGCTTTAATCTTAGAAGATGAAGGTATTGCAGAAGTCTATCATACTGATGATTTTAATGAAATTATGGGTGTAAATGATCGTGTGATGTTAAGTAATGCTGAAAAAGCGTTACAACAGCGTATTAATATTGCGCACATGAGAAATGGTGTAACGATTATTGACCCTACAACTACATTTATTGGTCCGGATGTTAAGATTGGTATGGACGCAATTATTGAACCTGGTGTGCGAATTAATGGTGACACAACAATTGGAGAAGAAACTGTTATTGGACAATATTCTGAAATCAACAATAGTCGTATTGGGGCACATGTTGATATCAAACAATCAGTGATTAATGACGCTGTTGTAGGTGATAAAACAAAAGTTGGTCCATTTGCGCAATTAAGACCGGGTTCTAACTTAGGTTCAGAAGTGAAAGTCGGCAACTTTGTAGAAGTGAAAAAAGCAGACCTTAAAGATGGTGCTAAAGTATCTCATTTAAGTTATATCGGAGATGCTGAAATCGGTGAACGTACGAATATTGGTTGTGGTTCAATTACTGTAAATTATGATGGTGTAAACAAATTCAAAACGGTTGTTGGTAAAGATGCATTTATTGGTTGTAATACTAACTTAGTAGCACCTGTAACTGTAGGTGATGGCGTATTAATTGCTGCAGGATCTACAATTACGGACAACGTACCTAATGAAAGTTTAGCACTTGCGCGTGCCCGTCAAATCACAAAAGAGGGCTATCTTAAAAAGTAAGTTTTTGTTAAAATTTCGTATCTCTTTTCTACAATTTTTTGTTGAACATAGTAAAAACGATTGATTTTTTATATAATGAGAGTGTCTAAGTTAAAAATTGGAGGACTATAAATGTTAAATAATGAATACAAGAATTCATCTTTAAAGATTTTTTCTTTAAAAGGAAATGAGCCATTAGCACAAGAAGTAGCTGATCGAGTAGGGATTGAATTAGGGAAATGTTCTGTAAAACGCTTCAGTGATGGAGAAATTCAAATCAATATTGAAGAAAGTATTCGTGGATGTGATGTCTTCATTATCCAACCAACTTCAAATCCGGTTAATTTACACTTGATGGAGCTATTGATTATGATCGATGCATGTAAACGTGCATCAGCAGCTAACATCAATATTGTGGTTCCGTACTATGGCTATGCACGACAAGATAGAAAAGCACGTAGCCGTGAACCTATTACAGCTAAATTAGTAGCGAACTTAATTGAAACAGCTGGCGCTAATCGCATGATTGCTTTAGATCTACATGCACCACAAATTCAAGGATTCTTTGATATTCCAATCGACCACTTAATGGGTGTACCTATCATTGGTCAACATTTTGAAAACGACCCTAACATTGACCCAGAAGAATGTGTTGTCGTATCACCTGACCATGGTGGTGTAACACGTGCACGTAAACTTGCCGACATTTTAAAAACTCCGATTGCAATTATTGATAAACGTCGTCCTAAACCAAACGTGGCAGAAGTAATGAATATTGTTGGTGAAATTGAAGGACGTACTGCGATTATTATTGATGATATTATTGATACAGCGGGAACAATTACATTAGCTGCACAAGCGCTTAAAGATAAAGGTGCTAAAGATGTTTATGCATGTTGTACACACCCAGTGTTATCAGGCCCTGCAAAAGAACGTATTGAAAATTCAGCAATTAAAGAATTAATCGTTACAAACTCAATCTTACTTGATGACTCTCGTAAGCCATCAAATACAAAAGAATTATCCGTTGCTGGTTTATTAGCACAAGCAATTATCCGCGTTTATGAACGTGAATCAGTCAGTGTATTATTTGACTAAAGTTTACAAATGCGTTTGACTTATATATTTTAAGCGTGTATAATACATTCGTTCGTGGTTTTACGAACTAATAAACACTTGCAAGCAACTTATAAAGTTGATGGGTAAGTGAAGGGAAGTCCAGAACTTAAGATTCTCACGATAATAAGTATCTAGACTTGAAAATGAAAGGTGGAAATACGAATGGCTTCATTAAAGTCAATCATCCGTCAAGGTAAACAAACGCGTTCTGACCTTAAAAAATTACGTAACACAGGTAAAGTACCTGCAGTAGTTTATGGTTATGGTACTAAAAATACTTCAGTTAAAGTTGATGAAGTTGAATTCATCAAAATCATCCGTGAAGTAGGACGTAACGGAGTTATCGATTTAGGCGTTGGTTCTAAAACAATTAAAGTTATGGTGTCTGATTATCAATTCGACCCACTTAAAAACCAAATTACGCACATCGACTTCTTAGCAATCAACATGACTGAAGAACGTACTGTTGACGTACCAGTTCACTTAGTAGGTGAAGCTGTTGGCGCTAAAGAAGGCGGCGTAGTTGAACAACCATTATTCGACTTACAAATTACAGCAACTCCAGAAAATATCCCTGAATCAATTGAAGTAGACATTACTGAATTAGAAGTTAATGATAGCTACTCAGTTGCAGATATTAAAGTTTCTGGTGATTTCACAATTGAAAATGACCCAGAAGAATCTGTTGTAACAGTAGTTCCTCCAACTGATGAACCTACTGAAGAAGAAGTTGAAGCTATGGAAGGTGAATCAGCAACTGAAGAACCTGAAGTAGTTGGTGAAGACAAAGAAGATGACGAAGAAAACAAAGACGAAGAATAATTCGTTGAATGTTATCTTTAATCATTTAGGATAAAACATAATATAAGGCTACAATGCTAAATCGCAGTAGCTAAATGAGTTGATTAGGCACCTATATCAGGTGTGCGCAACTCTAATTATCCTTGCGGGGGTGGAATCATGGATTCGTTAAGAATTCTGTTCTGCCCCTTTTTTGTGTTATTATAGGGAATGTTATAGAATAAGGAATAATTGATATATGCACAATTCTATTCAGTTGATAGATATCATTATAAATGAAACACAATGGAGGTAACATCGTATGAAATGTATTGTGGGTCTTGGAAATATAGGTAAGCGATTTGAGTTAACAAGACACAATATCGGATTTGAAGTCATCGATTTTATTTTAGAGAAACATCATTTCTCATTAGATAAACAAAAATTTAAAGGTGCTTATACTATTGAACGTCTAAATGGCGAAAAGGTCCTATTTATTGAACCAATGACGATGATGAATCTTTCAGGTGAGGCAGTTGGGCCATTAATGGATTATTACAATGTTGAAGTAGAAGATTTAATTGTCTTATATGATGATTTAGATTTATCTCAAGGTCAAATCCGCTTGCGCCAAAAAGGTAGCGCTGGAGGACACAATGGTATGAAGTCTATAATTAAACATTTAGGTACAGATCAATTTAAACGTATTCGTATTGGTGTAGGGAGACCAACAAACGGTATGTCAGTACCTGATTATGTATTACAGAAATTCTCAAAAGAAGAAATGATCATTATGGATAAAGTGATTGAACATTCAGCACATGCAGTAGAAGCATTTATTGAAAGTTCACGCTTTGATCATGTAATGAATCAATATAACGGAGAAGTCAATTGAGACCTATTATTTCAGAGTATATTCAAAATGATAAACGTTTCCAAGAACTTGATGACGTCTTCGGCCAACAGAATATACTTGTCACTGGCCTTTCTCCCTCAGCAAAAGCAACGATTATTGCTGAAAAGTATTTAAAAGATCAAAAACAAATGTTGTTAATTACAAACAACTTATATCAAGCGGATAAATTAGAAACTGATATTTTACAATATGTCGATCATTCTGAAGTGTATAAATATCCTGTACAAGATATTATGACTGAAGAGTTCTCAACGCAAAGCCCTCAACTTATGAGTGAACGTGTACGTACACTAACTGCATTAGCTCATAATAAGGAAGGGTTATTTATCGTTCCTTTAAATGGATTGAAAAAGTGGCTTACACCATCTGATTTATGGAAAGATCATCAACTCACACTCAAAGTAGGCGAAGACATCGACGTTGATGAATTCTTAAACAAATTAGTGAATATGGGGTATCGTCGTGAAAGTGTCGTATCACACATTGGTGAGTTCTCATTACGTGGCGGTATTATCGACATTTATCCACTCATAGGTCAACCTATTCGAATCGAATTGTTTGATACTGAAGTTGATTCCATCCGCGACTTTGATGTTGAAACGCAACGTTCAAATGACAATATTGAAGAAGTTGCGATTACGACGGCAAGTGATTACATTATTACAGATGACGTCATTCAACACTTACAAACTGAATTAAAGGCTGCATATGAAACAACACGCCCCAAAATTGATAAATCTGTCCGTAATGATTTGAAAGAGACTTACGAAAGTTTCAAATTGTTTGAAACGACGTTCTTTGATCATCAATTATTACGTCGTTTGGTGGCATTTATGTATGACCAGCCTTCAACACTAATTGACTATTTTGCAGAAGATGCCATCATTGTAACGGATGAATATAACCGTATTAAAGAAACTGAAAAGACATTAACAACTGAAGTGGACGACTTTATTCAGAACTTAATAGAAAGTGGAAATGGTTTTATGGGGCAATCATTTATGCAATATGATGGTTTTGAATCATTGCTAAAAGATTATCCAGTAACCTATTTCACTTTATTTACATCGACAATGCCTGTTCAGTTGCAACATATTATTAAATTTTCATGTAAACCAGTGCAACAATTCTACGGGCAATATGATATCATGCGTTCAGAATTCCAACGTTATGTGCATAATGACTACAACATTGTAGTGTTTGTAGAAACGGAAACGAAAGTTGAACGTATCCAATCAATGTTGAATGAGATGCATATACCAACTGTTACAAATGTTCATAATGACATTAAATCTGGACAAGTCATTGTTACAGAAGGCAGTCTATCAGAAGGCTTCGAATTACCCTATATGCAACTCGTTGTCATAACTGAGCGCGAATTGTTCAAGACTAAGCAAAAGAAACAACGTAAACGCACTAAGACGTTATCAAATGCTGAAAAAATCAAGTCATATCAAGACCTTAATGTGGGTGACTATGTTGTACATGTGCATCATGGGGTAGGTCGTTACTTAGGTGTTGAAACACTAGAAGTTGGCGATGTTCACCGAGATTATATTAAATTACAATATAAAGGCACAGACCAACTGTTTGTACCAGTTGATCAAATGGACCAAGTGCAAAAATATGTTGCTTCCGAAGATAAATCCCCTAAACTAAACAAACTTGGTGGTTCAGAATGGAAGAAAACAAAGGCTAAAGTTCAACAAAGTGTTGAAGATATTGCAGATGAATTAATCGCATTGTATAAAGAACGTGAAATGTCAGTAGGGTACCAATACGGTGAAGACACTGCTGAGCAAAGTGCGTTTGAAATGGACTTCCCATACGAATTGACGCCAGACCAAGCGAAGTCGATTGACGAAATCAAAGGTGATATGGAACGCGAGCGTCCAATGGATCGTCTATTATGCGGTGACGTAGGATATGGTAAGACAGAAGTTGCTGTTCGAGCTGCTTTCAAAGCAGTGATGGAAGGTAAACAGGTTGCATTTCTTGTTCCTACAACGATTTTAGCGCAACAACACTATGAAACATTAATTGAACGAATGCAAGATTTTCCGGTGCAAATTGAATTGATTAGTCGATTCCGTTCAACTAAAGAAGTCAAAGAAACAAAAGAAGGACTTAAATCAGGATATGTGGATATTGTAGTTGGAACACATAAATTGTTAGGCAAAGATATTCATTATAAAGACTTGGGCTTATTAATAGTCGATGAAGAACAACGCTTTGGTGTACGTCATAAAGAACGTATTAAGACAATGAAGATCAATGTTGATGTGTTAACCTTAACTGCAACACCAATCCCAAGAACATTGCATATGAGTATGCTTGGTGTACGTGATTTATCAGTCATTGAAACACCTCCAGAGAATCGTTTTCCTGTACAAACTTATGTGTTAGAACAAAACAGTAATTTTATAAAAGAAGCTTTAGAACGTGAATTATCGCGTGACGGACAGGTATTCTATTTATATAACAGAGTGCAATCCATTTATGAAAAGCGTGAACAATTACAGATGTTAATGCCGGATGCTAATATTGCCGTTGCACATGGTCAGATGACAGAACGTGATCTTGAAGAAACAATGCTAAGCTTTATTAATGGTGAATTTGATATTTTAGTGACTACAACGATTATTGAGACAGGTGTAGATGTACCTAACGCGAATACTCTAATCATTGAAGAAGCAGATCGCTTTGGATTAAGCCAATTGTATCAATTGCGCGGTCGTGTAGGACGCTCAAGTCGTATCGGCTATGCCTACTTCTTACACGCCGCAAATAAAGTGTTAACTGAAACAGCAGAAGAAAGATTACAAGCGATTAAAGAATTTACTGAACTAGGTTCAGGGTTCAAAATTGCGATGCGTGATTTAAATATTCGTGGTGCCGGGAACTTACTTGGTAAACAACAACATGGCTTTATCGACTCTGTCGGATTCGACTTGTATTCACAAATGTTAGAAGAAGCGGTTAACGAAAAACGTGGCATCAAAGAAGAAGAGCCAGATGCACCAGAAGTAGAAATGGAATTAAACTTAGATGCTTATTTACCAGCAGAATATATTCAAAATGAGCAAGCTAAAATTGAAATTTATAAAAAACTACGCAAAGTTGAAACGGAAGAACAATTATTTGATATTAAAGATGAGTTAATCGATCGCTTCAATGATTACCCAGTAGAAGTTGAACGTTTGCTTGAAATGGTGGAAATTAAAATACATGCACTACATGCTGGTGTAACTTTAATTAAGGATAAAGGTAAGCAAATTGAAGTGTCTTTATCAGCGAAAGCAACAGAACAAATCAATGGTGAAGTATTGTTTAAACAAACACAACCTTTAGGACGTGCGATGAAACTTGGTGTTAAAGAGAACCGTATGCATGTCACACTTACAAAATCTAAGCAATGGTTAGATAACTTGAAATTCCTTGTGAAATGCCTTGAAGGAAGTATGGCTATTGAAGATGAAGATTAAGAAGCTATCAGAGTCTAAATCGACACAATCGTTGTCATCTGAGTCTACGAATGAATTGACACACAGTAAACCTTCTAGACACACAGCATTTAATGGTGTTGTGATTCTAACCCTTGCGCTCGTCATCGTCAAAGTATTAAGTGCAATTTACCGAGTACCTTATCAAAATGTGCTCGGTGATACAGGCTTATATGCGTATCAACAAGTTTATCCCATTGTGGCACTAGGTATGATTTTGTCTATGAATGCTATTCCGAGTGCGGTTACGCAAACGTTTGGTATTAGTGGACAAGCTGCTTCGTTCTCCAAAGTACTGTTACGATTCCAAATGATTGGAATCGTGATATTTATACTGCTCTTATTATTAGCGAATCCAGTGGCTGTGTTAATGGGAGATTCAAGACTTGCGCCAATGTTAAGAATGGCGAGCTTAAGTTATCTGTTCATCGGCATACTAGGCGTGTGTCGTGGCTATTATCAAAGTCAAAGACGAATGAACATACCTGCTATTTCCCAGGTAATTGAACAAATGATTCGTGTTGGATTTATTATTGTAGCGATTGTTTTATTTATGATAAGAGATTGGTCCATATATCAAGCGGGTACGATTGCGATTTTGGCTTCTGCGCTTGGATTCTTAGGTTCAAGTCTCTTTTTAATAGTGATGAAACCTTTCGCCTTCAAAATGCAGAACATATCGGTGCATATACCTTGGAAAGACTTACTTATGGCTACGCTTGTTTTTGCATTGAGCCAGTTATTGGTTATATTATGGCAATTTGTAGATAGTTTTACCATTATTCATACGTTACAATCACATGGTTTGCATTTTAAAGAAGCAATCATGCAAAAAGGAATATATGATCGTGGTGCTTCATTTATACAAATGGGGTTAATTGTTACAACCACATTTAGCTTTGTGCTCATACCATTATTGACTGAGGCGATTGAACAACAAAATCAAGTAAAAATGAATCGTTATGCTAACGCATCGCTTAAGATTACGATTCTAATTAGTTCAGCAGCAGGTATAGGATTAATTAATTTATTGCCTATGATGAACGCGGTCTTCTTTAAGACGAATAGCTTAAGTTTCACACTTGGATTTTATATGTTAACTGTTATATGTGTGTCACTCATTATGATGGATATTGCATTGCTACAAGTACTTAATTGTATTCGCCCGATATTGATTGGAGTAATGGTTGGCTTAGTTGTGAAAGCTATACTGAACGTGCTGTTGATTTCGCAGTATGGCATTGTTGGCGCGAGTATAAGTACGGTTATGTCACTCGCTTGCTTTGGAGTCATATTGCATAGAGAGGTGCTTAAACAGTATCACTTTAATCGAATGAAACCTTTCATTTTGAAAATGATTACTGCATTAGCCGTCATGACAATCGTTATTCAAATCATTATGGAATTGTTACCTGTAGTAGGACGTATCGGTGGACTTGTAATGTTGGTTATTGTAGCAATCCTAGGCGTTGCCGTATTATTGCTACTCGTGATATACATGAATATTTTAAGTTATAGAGAATTAAAGCATTTGCCATTTGGCGATAAGCTTTATCATATTAAGAAAGGACGACATTAATGACACATACAATTACAATTGTTGGTTTAGGTAACTACGGTTTAGATGAATTGCCACTTGGTATATATCGTTTCTTAATACAACAACCGCTTGTTTATACACGTACACTTGAACATCCTGTAATCAATCAATTACAAGATGAACTCAAATTTGAAAGCTTTGATACAGTCTATGAAGAAAACGAAGATTTTGATTCGGTTTATCAACAAATCGTCGACTTTTTAATAGAAAAAGCGCAAGCACAAGACGTGGTCTATGCCGTGCCTGGACATCCGCGAGTAGCTGAAACGACGACAGCCAAGTTGCTTGATTATCACGCACATCATAAAGACGTAGACGTTAAAATGCTAGGTGGTAAAAGTTTTATCGATGATATCTTTGCAGCAATCGATCAAGATCCTAATGATGGTTTTACTTTATTGGACGGAACTGCTTTAACAGAACAGTTACTCAATGTACGTACGCATACACTTATTACGCAAGTATACAGTGCTATGATTGCAGCAGATATTAAAATCACTTTAATGGAACATTATCCAGATGACTTCTTAGTAAAAATCGTGACTGGCGCGCACAGTACAGGGGCTAATGTACTGGAGGTGCCACTATTTGAGCTTGATCATCATGAGAATGTTTTTAATAATTTAACGAGTGTATATGTACCGAAAGTGACAAATGATGAAGCACTGTATCAGAATTTTGACTATGCAGTAGAAGTGATAGACCGTTTAGTAGATGATGAAACAGGTTGCCCATGGGATCGTGTTCAAACACACGACTCTCTTAAACGTTATTTATTAGAAGAGAGCTTCGAATTGTTTGAAGCGATAGATAATGCAGATGATTGGCACATGATAGAAGAATTAGGTGACATCTTACTGCAAGTGCTCTTGCATGCTAGTATTGGTAAAAAAGAAGGTTATATGGACATCCAAGAAATTATTGAGAGTCTCAGTGCTAAGATGATTCGTCGTCATCCACACATTTTCGGTGATGAAAATGCAGAATCCATAGAAGATTTAAATGACATTTGGCAGACAGCTAAGAGTAAAGAAGGTAAATCACCACGCGTTAAATTTGAGAAAGTATTTGCAGACCACTTCATGGCATTGTATGATAAAACCAAAAATAGGGATTTTGATGAAGAAACCCTTAGAAACTATTTGCAACAAGGGGAGAAAGATTCATGAGATTAGATAAATATTTAAAAGTATCACGACTCGTTAAGCGTCGTACTTTGGCGAAAGAAATAAGTGACCAAGGTCGTATTACTGTAAATGGTAATGTAGCCAAAGCTGGGACAGATGTTAAAGTAGAAGATGAACTGGTTATTCGTTTTGGACAAAAGCTGGTTACAGTTAAAGTAACGGGTTTAAGTGAACACGCTTCTAAAGAAAACGCTAAAGGTATGTATGATTTAATTAAAGAAGAACGAATTAATCAAAATCAATTTGAAGAAGAATAGACTGAAGGAGGTGACAAGCAATGAGTAAAAAGGTAGAAAATATAGGAAACCAGTATACCTCCGAAAAAAATCGAAAGAAACAACGACAACAGAAAAAAATGCGAGTTGTTAGACGACGAGTGACCGTATTCGGTGGGATACTATTAGCGATCATTATTATTCTATCCATCATGCTTGTCGTCCAAAAACAAAGCAATGATAAAGCTGCAGTTGAGCGAAAGCATAAAGAGGAACAATTTCAAAAAAAACAAGATGAGGAAATCGCATTAAAAGAAGAGCTCAGTAATTTAAATAATAAAGACTACATTGAGAAGGTAGCGAGAGATGATTATTACTTGAGTAATAAAGGTGAAGTTATTTTTAAATTGCCTAATAACGATGATGATTCTAAATCAAAATCCTCAAATGACAACTGATAATATAAAAGATAATCGTTTTTCTTAAAGAAGAATGAATTATCTGGTTTTATAGCATTGTGAAAATATTAAAACAGGAATATAATAAGGTTAAAATCGAATCAAAATCGGGAGGATTTATTTAGAATATGTCAATCGAAGTAGGAAACAAGCTAAAAGGTAAAGTTACTGGTATCAAAAAATTTGGTGCATTCGTAGAATTACCTGAAGGAAAAAGTGGCTTAGTTCATATCAGTGAAGTGGCTGATAACTATGTTGAAAATGTTGAAGATCACCTATCAGTTGGAGACGAAGTTGAAGTTAAAGTCTTATCTATTGCAGATGACGGTAAAATTAGCCTTTCAATTAAAAAAGCCAAAGATCGTCCTCGTAGACCACAACATAAATCAAATCACAATAGACCACCACAACAAAAAGGTGAAGATTTCGAAAAGAAATTAAGCAATTTCTTGAAAGATAGTGAAGATAAATTAACATCTATTAAACGACAAACAGAATCAAGACGTGGCGGTAAAGGTTCAAGACGCTAATTTAAATATATTATTTATATGATTATAGATAATAGCAAGGATGACATCATTATAGGTGACATTCACTACGAACATACATGGTTGTTGTCCTGTCGAATGGCCCTTTATTTATATATAAGATGTGTTATTTTTGCGGGGTGGAACTTAAAATTCAACAATGAATTTTAGTTCCACTCTTTTTTTGATGAGTGCATTACAGCACTGTAATACATAATGTTCTAGGGATTGAGGAGGTCTGAATGTTGAAAGTTAATACGTCGCTATGGAACAATACAGATCATATTGTGATTGCAGTTTCGACAGGTATAGATAGTATGTCACTGTTGCATCATTTACTTACACAATTATCACATACATATAAACAATTGACTTGTCTACATGTTAATCACGGCTTACGAGAGGCATCGCATAAGGAAGAAGCATTTATAAAAGCGTTTTGTAAACAACACGCCATCCCTTGTTATGTGAAACGATTGAATTTAACCGATATCGTAGCACAGGGTAAGAGTATACAAGCTGACGCGCGTTATCTGCGTTATGAGTGGTTTGATGAAATGATGAAACAATTAAAGGCAGACGTATTGCTTACAGCACATCATTTAGATGATCAACTTGAAACCATTTTTTATCGACTGTTTACAGGGCGTTCTACGCGAAGCACTTTAGGAATAGACGTTCAATCGAAACGTCGTCACTATACAATAAGTCGCCCATTACTGGAAGTTTCAAAAGATGACATACGCGACTATCAGCATAAATATCAAGTGCCCTACTACGAGGATAGTTCAAATAGAGATAATAAATATGTTAGAAATGATATTCGTAATCGGTTATTACCAGCGATTAATCAAAATTCAGATCTTGATAGCACGCATTTACTAAAGCTAAAACGTTGGCACGACATCCAATTACGTGAAAGTCGAAAAAAAGCCGATGCTTTTATTGAACATGATATCTCGATCAATAATAATGCAACACAGATTCAGTGTGCACGACATGCATTTAATCAACTAGATGACATTACTAAAATGGTGTTATTAGATCAACTATTCAAACATCTTCAATTGGACAAGTCATTTTCAGAGAAACAATACCATGAATGGTTTGCTCAAATTGATAGTGAAATTGCACAATTTGAGATATCCCTTACTGAAAAATGGATAATTCAAATGGCATATGATAAATTTATTATATTGGCTAAAAATGAGCCGTCATTATTAGATAATCAAATTGTGAATCAGGCAAATACATATCGTTTCGGATCCTATCATATCGTTATTCATCCAACGATACCCCATGACCAATTACCGTTATTGATACGAACACGTCGCAATGGAGATAAAGTCGAACTGAATGGACAACAAGGCCATAAAAAAGTAGGGCGTTTGTTTATAGATTATAAAATTCCAAATGATGCGCGCATGCAAATGCCAGTAATTGAAAATCAACACCATCAAATTATTGCTGTAGGTAATTTATATATTGCTCAAGCATATAATCAACATATCGAAATCAAAAAAATTGGAGATGAATGATTAATGAAAGATGATTTAAAGGAAATTTTATTAACTGAAGAAGATATTCAAGATATTTGTAAAGATTTAGGTGAACAGTTAACTAGGGATTACAAAGATAAACCACTTGTCTGCGTTGGTATTTTAAAAGGTTCTGTTATGTTTATGGCCGACTTAATTAAACGTATTGATACACATTTAGCAATTGATTTTATGGATGTTTCAAGCTACCATGGTGGGACTGAATCAACAGGGGAAGTCCAAATATTAAAAGATTTAGGTTCATCTATTGAAAATAAAGATGTCCTCATTATTGAAGATATTTTAGAAACAGGTACGACATTGAAATCCATTACTGAATTATTACAATCTCGTAAAGTTAACTCACTTGAAATTGTTACTTTATTAGATAAACCAAATCGACGTAAAGCTGATATTGAAGCGAAATATGTCGGCAAGAAAATTCCTGATGAATTTGTTGTAGGGTATGGTTTAGATTACGCTGAACATTATAGAAATTTACCGTATATCGGCACATTAAAACCAGAAATTTATAACAAGTAAGCGACATTTATTTAGTTGTTAATATAATTAAATCGTGTTTAAGATATAATAACTATACTTAAGTGTAGAATTAGTGTAGACTCATTTTATATGCTTAAACTTGACTTAAAAAACAAATCATTTTTAGGGAATTTAAGTTTTAAAAAGTTTGATAACACAAGGATTTTGAAAAGTATTACAAAAGTTGAAATGCTAGCCTTTAAGAGAAGTATTGTGTTACAATTTTTGTTAGCTTTATTATAGAAATAGGAGGAAATGACGCATGCAAAAAGCTTTTCGCAATGTGCTTGTTATCGCAATTATTGGCGTTATTATATTCGGCGTATTTTCTTACATAAATGGGAACGGTAATACTCCGAAACAACTTTCCTATTCACAGTTTGTAGAGAAATTGGATAAGGGTGACTTGAAGACCTTAGAAATCCAACCTGAACAAAATGTGTACTTGGTAAGTGGTAAAACAAAAAATGATGAAGATTATGCTTCAACAATTTTATACAATAACGAAAAAGACTTACAAAAAATTACAGATGAAGCCAAAAGCCAAAAAGGACTAGATTTTAAAGTTAAAGAAGAAGAGAAACAAAGCGTCTTCGTAAGTATGTTGACGACATTAATTCCTGTATTGATTATTGCTTTCTTATTTATTTTCTTCCTTAGCCAAGCACAAGGTGGCGGCGGTGGCGGTCGTATGATGAACTTTGGTAAATCTAAAGCTAAAATGTACGATAACCAAAAACGTCGTGTACGATTCTCAGATGTTGCTGGTGCAGATGAAGAAAAGCAAGAGTTAATTGAAATTGTAGATTTCTTAAAAGATAATAAGAAATTTAAACAAATGGGTTCAAGAATACCTAAAGGTGTATTACTTGTCGGCCCTCCTGGTACAGGTAAAACATTATTAGCGCGTGCCGTAGCTGGTGAAGCTGGTGCACCATTCTTCTCAATCAGTGGTTCAGACTTCGTTGAGATGTTTGTGGGTGTCGGTGCAAGCCGTGTACGTGACCTATTCGAAAATGCTAAAAAGAATGCGCCATGTATCATCTTTATCGATGAAATAGATGCAGTTGGACGTCAACGTGGTGCAGGTGTTGGTGGCGGTCATGATGAACGTGAACAAACACTTAACCAATTACTAGTTGAAATGGATGGTTTCGGTGAAAATGAAGGTATTATCATGATTGCTGCAACTAACCGTCCTGATATCTTAGACCCAGCGTTATTACGTCCTGGTCGTTTTGATAGACAAATTCAAGTTGGTCGTCCAGATGTTAAAGGTCGTGAAGCTATACTTCACGTACATGCTAAAAATAAACCACTTGATGAAACAGTTGACTTAAAAGCCATTTCACAAAGAACGCCTGGTTTCTCAGGTGCAGATTTAGAGAACTTATTAAATGAAGCGTCTTTAATTGCTGCGCGTGAAGGTAAAAATAAAATTGATATGCGTGATATCGAAGAAGCTACAGACCGAGTTATCGCTGGACCAGCTAAAAAATCACGTGTTATTTCTGACAAAGAACGTAATATTGTAGCTCATCATGAGGCAGGTCATACGGTCATTGGTATGGTGCTTGATGAAGCGGAAGTTGTGCATAAAGTAACCATTGTTCCTCGTGGACAAGCTGGTGGTTATGCAATGATGTTACCAAAACAAGATCGCTTCTTAATGACAGAACCTGAATTACTAGATAAAATTTGCGGTTTATTAGGTGGTCGTGTATCAGAAGATATTAACTTCCATGAAGTATCAACGGGTGCATCAAATGACTTTGAAAGAGCAACGCAAATTGCACGTTCTATGGTTACTGAATATGGTATGAGTGAAAAACTTGGACCATTACAATTCTCATCTAGCGGTGGTGGACAAGTCTTCTTAGGTAAAGATATGCAAGGTGAACCTAATTATTCTGGTCAAATCGCTTATGAAATTGATAAAGAAGTTCAACGTATTATTAAAGAACAATATGAACGTTGTAAACAAATCTTATTAGAACATGAAAAAGAACTTAAACTTATCGCTAAAACATTGTTAACAGAAGAAACATTAGTAGCAGAACAAATCCGTTCATTATTCTATGATGGTGTATTACCAGAAGTAGATTACGATGCTGCGCGCGTTGTTAAAGATGAAGATTCTGACTTTAGCGAAGGTAAATATGGTAAATCTTACGATGATATTCGCGAAGAACAACTAGAAGAAGGAAAAGAAGATATGCGAGAAGATCGTAAAGAGGATAACGATATTAATCGTGAACGTAGACATCGTCAAAGAGATGGTAGAGATAATCATGCTGGACATGATCAACTACGTGACGGTTCAAACGGAGATACGGATCAACATCGTGGCCATTCAAGTGATGAAGACGAAACAGGTTATGAGCAATCTCCTAATATTGACAAACCATATAATCCGAATGATCCAAACAACCCTAACAATCGATAAGGTTTAGCTGGGTTGTTATCTCCTTTGAGTAGGGCAATACGCCTTAGTCGAAGGAGATTTTTTTAATATGAAAGGATAGTTAAAATAACAATAATAATGTTGAAAGCAAGTTACTTCATATTCTTATTGAACAAGTGTAGAATAAGTATCCTTAAAAGAAAATATTAGAAGTAAATGAATGATTCAAGTATAAATAATAGCAATATAAAAATAGATGTATTAAAGGAGTATACAAAGATGACACATGATTATATCGTTAAATCATTAGCGTTTGATGGAGAAATACGTGCATATGCTGCACTCACAACTGAATCAGTACAAGAGGCGCAAACACGTCACTATACTTGGCCAACAGCATCAGCTGCAATGGGCAGAACAATGACTGCAACTTTATTAATGGGTTCAATGTTGAAAGGCGAGCAAAAATTAACTGTAACAGTTGATGGTAAAGGTCCTATCGGCAGAATCATTGCAGATGCAGATGCTGAAGGAAATGTACGTGCTTACGTTGATAAACCACAAACACATTTCCCTTTAAATGAACAAGGTAAATTAGATGTAAGAAGAGCGGTAGGCACAGACGGTTCAATTCAAGTAGTCAAAGACGTTGGTATGAAAGATTATTTCTCTGGTGCAAGCCCAATTGTATCAGGTGAATTGGGAGAAGATTTCACATACTATTTTGCGACAAGTGAACAAACACCTTCTTCAGTAGGATTAGGCGTGTTAGTAAATCCAGACAATTCTATTAAAGCCGCTGGAGGATTCATTATTCAAGTGATGCCTGGCGCGCAAGATGAAACAGTTACTAAATTAGAAAATGCTATTAGTAATATGCAACCTGTATCTAAATTAATTGAACAAGGCTTGACGCCAGAAGGTATTTTAAATGAGATACTTGGAGAAGATAATGTTCAAATTTTAGAAACTATGCCTGCACAGTTTGAATGTAATTGCAGCCATGAGAAGTTTCTAAATGCGATTAAAGGTTTAGGTGAAGCTGAAGTTCAAGATATGATTAAAGAAGATCATGGTGCTGAAGCAGTTTGTCACTTCTGTGGTAACAAATACAGTTATTCAGAAGCAGAACTAGAAGAATTATTAGCTTCAATGCAGGCATAATTGTATAACTGAAAAGAGAATTCAAGGCGATAAACTATCACGTGTTTATTGCCTTTTTTACAGGGAAGATAAATGAATGTGGAAGTAAAATGTAACTTTAAGTCTAAAAATGAGAGAATTATCTTTGTCTTTTTAGAAAATTCTGATAGAATATAATTATATCCGATAAAAAAACTAAGTTTTAAATATGAAAGTAAAAGGAGCGTTTTTTCAATGGCACAAAAACCAGTAGATAACATTACTCAAATTATTGGCAATACACCGGTAGTAAAATTAAGAAACGTTGTAGATGAAGATGCAGCAGATGTATACGTAAAATTAGAATACCAAAATCCAGGTGGTTCAGTAAAAGACCGTATCGCATTAGCTATGATTGAAAAAGCTGAAAAAGAAGGCAAAATTAAACCAGGTGATACAATCGTAGAACCAACAAGTGGTAACACTGGTATCGGTTTAGCTTTCGTATGTGCAGCTAAAGGTTATAAAGCAGTATTTACAATGCCTGAAACAATGAGTTCTGAACGTCGTAACTTATTAAAAGCTTATGGTGCAAAATTAGTCTTAACACCAGGTTCAGAAGCTATGAAAGGCGCTATCAAAAAAGCAAAAGAATTAAAAGAAGAACATGGTTACTTCGAACCACAACAATTCGAAAACCCAGCTAACCCTGAAATCCATGCTTTAACGACTGGCCCAGAATTAGTTGAGCAATTTGAAGGTAAACAAATTGATGCTTTCTTAGCAGGTGTAGGTACAGGTGGTACTTTATCTGGTGTAGGTAAAGTCTTAAAAGAAAAATACCCTAACGTTGAAATCGTTGCTATCGAACCTGAAGCATCACCAGTATTAAGTGGTGGTGAACCCGGACCACACAAATTACAAGGTTTAGGTGCAGGATTTGTACCAGATACTTTAGATACAAATATTTACGATAGTATTATCAAAGTTGATAACGATACAGCTATGGAAACATCACGTCGTGTTGCAAAAGAAGAAGGTATCTTAGCAGGTATTTCTTCAGGTGCTGCGATCCATGCTGCAATCCAAAAAGCAAAAGAATTAGGTAAAGGTAAAACAGTTGTAACAGTATTACCAAGTAATGGTGAACGTTACTTATCTACACCTTTATATTCATTTGATGATTAATCAATAATTAAGATTTTTAGCAGTTTGAGATATAAATAATATAATGATGCTACTTTGCAAATTCGCAGTAGCTGATATAACTAAGATGTGCTTAAGTTAGGCTTCTCTCAGTTATAGTCATCCTTACGGGGGGTGGGGCAACGAATTTAAATGAATTCTGTCCTACTCCCGTTCTTTTTTCTAAAAAATACCCCAATTAAATTCAATGAAAGCTATAGATGCTTGGATGTCGATTATAAACACTGAAATGTTTGGTAAATGAGTGTATCATTAGTATGTGAATATTAAGTCAACGTAGTTATTGTGCTACAAATCATTTTCAAAAGGACGAAGGGTGACGTGACAAGAATGACTAAAACAAAAATTATGGGCATATTAAATGTAACACCGGATTCATTCTCTGATGGTGGTAAGTACAATTCGGTAGATAAAGCAGTTGCACGTGCAAAAGAGATGGTAGAAGAGGGCGTGGATATTATAGACGTTGGAGGTATATCTACACGACCAGGTTTTACAGAAATTTCAACAGAAGAAGAGATTGAACGTGTCGTTCCTGTAGTGGAAGAACTTATAAAATTAAATGTTCAACTTTCGATTGATACATATCGCAGTGAAGTAGCAGAAGCATGTTTAAAATTAGGGGCTACAATGATTAATGACCAATGGGCAGGCTTATACGACCCTAAAATACTTGATGTTGTAGCTGCTTATGATGCTGAAATTGTATTAATGCACAATGGTGATGGACATCGTGATCAACCTGTTGTCGAAGAGATGTTGTTATCACTTATTACGCAAGCGAACAAAGCTGAAATGGCAGGTATCCCTAATCACAAAATATGGCTAGATCCAGGGATTGGATTTGCGAAAACGCGTGAAGAAGAAAACGAAGTAATGGCACGTTTAGATGAACTTGTTGCAACAGAGTATCCTGTTTTATTGGCAACGAGTCGTAAACGTTTCATCAAAGAAATGATTGGTACCGAAACGAAGGCACTAGAACGTGATGAGGCCACAGCTGCAACAACAGCTTATGGTATAATGAAAGGCGTCAAAGCCGTGCGTGTACATAATGTTCAATTAAACGCTCGATTAGGCCAAAGTATGGATTTCTTAAAGGAGAATGACGATGAACGACACAATCTTTCTTAATGGTATGAGATTTTACGCCTATCACGGCGCATTACCTGCTGAAAATGAGATAGGTCAAATCTTTGTAGTAGATGTTACTTTGAAAGTAGACTTAGCTGAAGCGGGTCAATCTGATAAAGTGGTTGATACTGTACATTATGGTGAAGTGTTTGAAGATGTGAAAGAAATCGTTGAAGGTCCACCATGTAATTTAATCGAACATCTAGCTGAACGTATTGCAAAACGTATAAATTCACACTATAATCGTGTAATGGAAACGAAAGTCAGAATCACTAAAGAAAATCCACCTATCCCAGGTCATTATGACGGTGTAGGTATAGAAATAGTGAGGGAGAATCGTTAAATGGTACAAGCGTATTTAGGCTTAGGAAGCAATATTGGTGATAGGGAACAGCAATTACAAGAAGCTATTAAAATCATTGATAGTATAGACGGTGTTACTGTAACTCAGATTTCTCCAATATATGAGACTGCACCAGTAGGCTATACAGAGCAACCCAATTTTTTAAATTTGTGTTTAGAAATTGAAACAGAATTACAGCCCAAAGTACTACTTAAACATTGCTTGGAAACTGAACAGCGACTGCATCGCGTTAGAGACATACGTTGGGGTCCAAGAACATTAGATGTCGATATTTTATTATATGGAGATAAAGTAATAGAAGAAGATGACCTTGAAGTGCCTCATCCGCGTATGGGTGAACGTGCTTTTGTATTAATACCATTGAATGATATTGCATCTACTCAAATTGAACCTCGTTCAAATGCACGTATCTCTGATTTAGTTAAACCAGATGATACCGTTAAGAAATATAAAGGTTAAGTACTAAGCTTTGGATAAGTATAATATCCTTAGGCTATATTGCAATTTTGCTATAGTAGACTAATCTGAGAAGATATTTTATCAAGTATTTCTCAACACGAAGCGCACCATTTGAAATGCGAATATAAAGAATATCATAATTTTAAAGTGATAAAGGTAACGAATTTCCATAAAAAGCGTAAAGAAATATCACTAAATAGGCTATAAGATTTCTTATAAGCATTTTAAAAATGATCCATGGAACATTTATCATAATAAAGAAGTTTAAAGGAGAGAAAGTTATGTCAGAAGAAATGAATGACCAAATGCAGGTCCGTCGTCAAAAACTACAAGAATTAATTGATTTAGGAATTGATCCTTTTGGGAAACGTTTTGAACGTTCAGCTACTGCTAGCGAATTAAAAGCACAATGGGATGAGTTCTCTAAAGAAGCGTTACATGAAAAAGAAGACGAAAGTCATGTGTCAATTGCAGGTCGTTTAATGACTAAACGTGGTAAAGGTAAAGCTGGTTTCGCACATGTTCAAGATTTAACTGGCCAAATTCAAATTTATGTGCGTAAAGACCAAATTGGCGAAGAAGATTTCGATAATTTATGGAAAGGTGCAGACTTAGGTGATATCGTTGGCATTGAAGGTGTCATGTTCAAAACGAATACAGGTGAGCTATCAGTAAAAGCTAAAACATTCACTTTATTATCTAAAGCGCTAAGACCTTTACCTGATAAATTCCATGGTTTACAAGATATCGAACAACGTTACCGTCAACGTTATTTAGATTTGATCACTAACCAAGATAGTACTCAAACATTTATTAATCGTAGTAAAATCATTCAAGAAATGCGAAACTACTTAAATAAACAAGGTTTCTTAGAAGTTGAAACACCAATGATGCATCAAATCGCAGGTGGAGCAGCTGCACGTCCATTTGTTACACACCATAATGCATTAGACGCAACACTATATATGCGTATTGCAATCGAATTGCACTTGAAACGTTTAATCGTTGGTGGACTTGAGAAGGTTTATGAAATAGGACGAGTATTCCGTAATGAAGGTGTATCAACACGTCATAACCCAGAATTCACTATGATTGAATTATACGAAGCTTATGCTGATTACCATGATATTATGGACTTAACAGAGTCTATGGTTAGACATATTGCTCAAGAAGTCCTTGGTTCTGCAAAAGTTCAATATAACGGAGAAGAAATTGATTTAGAGTCTGCTTGGACACGTCTTCATATTGTTGATGCTGTAAAAGAAGCAACAGGTGTAGACTTCTATCAAATTAAAACTGATGAAGAAGCTATCGCAGCAGCGAAAGAACATGGTATTGAAATTACAGATAATATGAAGTATGGCCATATTTTAAATGAATTTTTTGAACAAAAAGTTGAAGAAACATTAATTCAACCAACATTTATTTATGGACATCCAATTGAAATTTCTCCATTAGCGAAGAAAAACCCAGAAGATCCTAGATTCACGGATCGTTTCGAATTATTCATCGTAGGAAGAGAA
This sequence comes from Staphylococcus sp. GDY8P85P, assembly GCF_017892405.1. Taxonomy (NCBI): domain Bacteria; kingdom Bacillati; phylum Bacillota; class Bacilli; order Caryophanales; family Staphylococcaceae; genus Staphylococcus; species Staphylococcus sp. GDY8P85P. Next base: position 37,724 of record NZ_JAESLA010000010.1, read on the forward strand.
CACGCAAATGCATTTACTGAATTAAATGATCCAATTGATCAACGTGAACGTTTTGAAGCGCAATTAGTTGAAAAAGCGCAAGGAAATGATGAAGCACATGAAATGGATGAAGACTACATTGAAGCATTAGAGTACGGTATGCCTCCAACAGGTGGGTTAGGTATCGGAATTGATCGCTTAGTTATGTTATTAACTGACTCTCCATCTATTAGAGACGTATTATTATTCCCTTACATGAGACAGAAATAGATCGTATTTAATATTTGAGATGGGAGTAGGACAGAAATAATATTTTCCAAAATTTATTTCGTTGTCCGGCTCCCATCTTGTTTTGTTTGTAGCATTTTTTTATGATATTTTCTTATCCAGTGCCCGTCGACAAGGATGACTAGGCTTGAAAAAAGTCTGAGTTGAGCCACTTTCAAATCAGTCAGCTGCTGCCAAGATGATATATTTGACTGAGACATTTCAATTTGTCCCAGTCAATTTTTTTATTATATATATGCTGAATGAAACGAAAATGAGTTAAATAGTTAGAATAGGTAAGTATATAGGCATTGAATATTAGATGACTTAAAGTGACTTACATATTATTTGAGAAAAGATGATACAAAAGTAAAAAAGAGTGGAGAAATTATAATAAAATAGTTTGAAAAAGGTATGGTCATTGTACTTGTGATGTGCTAACATAGTAAAAGTGTTCAAAAGAAGTCGAAGCAACAAATGATAAACTTATTAAATTAAAAAAGTTTTAAAAAACTGTTGACTTTACCTTTTGGATGTTGTAAGATATAAAAGTCGTCAAAAACGAAAGTTAATTTTGTAAAAGACTTGTAAAGATAACTTTAATAAAGTGTAAAATTAACTATTGAAAATTAAAATAATTGACATTATAATTAATTGAGTAAGTTATTGTCTGGTGACAATGGCAAGGAGGTCACACCTGTTCCCATGCCGAACACAGAAGTTAAGCTCTTTAGCGCCGATGGTAGTTGGATTTACGTTCCGCTAGAGTAGGACGTTGCCAGGCTTACATGTTGGAGAATTAGCTCAGCTGGGAGAGCATCTGCCTTACAAGCAGAGGGTCGGCGGTTCGAACCCGTCATTCTCCACCATTCTTAATTAATTTGCCGGCCTAGCTCAATTGGTAGAGCAACTGACTTGTAATCAGTAGGTTGGGGGTTCAAGTCCTCTGGCCGGCACCATCTTTGAGCCATTAGCTCAGTTGGTAGAGCATCTGACTTTTAATCAGAGGGTCAGAGGTTCGAATCCTCTATGGCTCATACGATTATTTTAATAGCTACATGCGGAAGTAGTTCAGTGGTAGAACACCACCTTGCCAAGGTGGGGGTCGCGGGTTCGAATCCCGTCTTCCGCTCCATTATATTGCCGGGGTGGCGGAACTGGCAGACGCACAGGACTTAAAATCCTGCGGTGAGAGATCACCGTACCGGTTCGATTCCGGTCCTCGGCACCATCTTAAATATAGCGCCCGTAGCTCAACTGGATAGAGCGTTTGACTACGGATCAAGAGGTTATGGGTTCGACTCCTATCGGGCGCGCCATTTAAATTTTATTTATTATTTAATTACATACGGGAAGTAGCTCAGCTTGGTAGAGCACTTGGTTTGGGACCAAGGGGTCGCAGGTTCGAATCCTGTCTTCCCGACTTCTTAAATAATTTGGGGGCTTAGCTCAGCTGGGAGAGCGCCTGCTTTGCACGCAGGAGGTCAGCGGTTCGATCCCGCTAGTCTCCACCATTTATAATAATTAAATGAACATTGAAAACTG